>VBAN01000130.1 GCA_005882445.1 Candidatus Segetimicrobium genomatis
TTGCTTCCTGGTCGGGTTCCCCGGTGTGATCGGCGTGATCGGCGTGCCGGTCACAATGGGCTGCGGCGGAGGACTGCCCCCGGGACCCTGGGCCGCGGCCACCGTCACCGCGACCGCGTCCCCATGGCGGATCAGGACCCCGGCGGGCGGCGCCATCGCCACCACCTGCCCGGGCGGGACGTCAGGACGCGGCACCTGGGTGACCTGCCTCAGCGTCACGCCAAGCTCGGCGAGGAGCCGCCGGGCGTCGTCCAGAGACCGGCCGACGAGATCGGGCAGCACCAGGGTCTCCGGACCTCTGTTGACCCGCAGGTAGACGGACGTGCCCCGCTCCAGCGATGCCCCCGGGGCCGGATCCTGATCGAGGATCACACCGGGCGGCAGACTGCTGTCGTAGGCCTCCCGCACCTCCCCCACCACGAGACGCGCCTGCTCGATGGTGAAGCGTGCATCGGCGACTGATCCTGCTCGAGGACGAACCCGGCGGGCACGGTCCGGCTGTAACTCTGCTGGACCACCTGGATGGTCAGATGATCTTTCCGGGCCAGGCTCTGGGCGTCGGCGAGGCTTCTGCCGGTCAGGAGCGGCACCGTCACTTCCGGGACGTTGAGGTACGCCTTGAGCGCCTGCCAGCTTGAGGATACGCCGATGAAGAGGGTGAGGAGCGCGACCGTGAGGGCGACGGCGGGGATCAGCTTGCGCACGATCTCCGGCCGGCGGTCTTCGTCGGCCCGCGCGGCGCCCGACGCGACGATCGTGTCTTCCTTGTCCGGCGCCGGCGCCTCCCGCCAGCGGGCGGCGAGTCCGAGCAGATCCTCCCGCATCTCTTCGGCCGACCGGTACCGATCCCGCGGGTCTTTGGCCAGCGCCTTCAGGATGATCTGCGCCGTATCTCGGCCCACCGGCTCGCCGTCGCGCCGCAGGGGCGGCGGCATCTCGTGGACGTGCTTGAGCGCGATCGTGATCGGGGTGTCCCCGTCGAAAGGAAGGCCCCCGGTGACGGCCTCGTAGAGCACCACGCCGAGCGAGTACAGGTCGGCGCTGCGACCCACGCCGTGGCCGCGGGCCTGCTCCGGAGACAGGTACTGCACCGAGCCCAACACCGTCCCGGTCTCCGTGATCGCCGACGACGCGAGGGCGCGGGCGATGCCGAAGTCGGTGACCTTCACCTGGCCGTCCCGGGTGAGGAGGATGTTCTGGGGCTTGATGTCCCGGTGCACGATCTCGCGGTCGTGGGCGTAGCCCAGCACCTCGCAGACCTGGGCCCCGATCTCCCGGGCGCGTGACTCGGAGAGCGGACCCACCCGCCGCAGCAGCGTCTTGAGGTCCTCCCCCTGGACGAACTCCATCACGATGAAGTGGACGTTTTCGTCCCGCCCGGAGTCGTAGAGCTGGACCATTCGGGGATGGGACAGGCGGGCCACGGCCTGCGCCTCGCGTTCGAAGCGGGCCACGAAATCCCTGTCGTGCGCATACTGCTCCCGCAGGACCTTGATCGCGACCTCGCGATTGTCGGACAGGCGGCGGCCGCGATAGACCAGGGCCATCCCGCCCTCGCTGAGGTAGCCCGTGACCTCGTACTTGCCGGAGAAGATCCGGCCGATCACGGCTGATGCGAGAGCAGGGTGCGCAGGACGCTCTCGGCTTCCTCCGTGCTGCCCGCCGGAATCCCGTGCATGAGGCGCATGCGGTCGGCGGGCGCGATCCGCGCAACCGGGACCTCGGTCACCTTGATCACCCCGGAGAGCGGCAGGCCCAGCACGCGCGCGGGCGTCCCCCACATCACGGCGACCATGTCCCCCCGGACGCCGAGGAAGTAGGCGTGGTCGAGGCGATACGCCGCCACCCCCGCCGCCAGGATCGCCGCCAGCCCCACGGGCGCGAGCAGGCGGGCCGCCGCCCGCCCCATCCACCAGGGCGCGAGGCGGATGATCACCACCGAGGCGTTGTCGAATCCGCCGCGCGCATTCGCCAGGCCCAGCAGGACGCTGCACGCCTCCTCCGGGTCGGGCGACGACCTGATCACCGAGTGGATCTCCGGCGAAGGGACGGCGGTGTGAAGGCCGTCGGTCACAAGCACCACGAGGTCTCCCGCCCGGAGCGGTTCGTCGATCACGTCGATCTCGACGTCCGGCGCGGCGCCGAGGGCGCGGGTCAGGATGTGCCGCTGGGCGTGTGTCTCGACCTCCGCGGGGGTGAGGCTGCCGCGGCGGGCCAGTTCCGAGACGAGCGAATGGTCGGCGGTCAGCTGGCGCACATCCTGTGCGCGGAGCAGGTAGGCGCGGCTGTCGCCGACGTGGGCGACGATGCCCGCGCGGCCGTCCGCGAGGAACGCGGTGCAGGTCGTCGCCATGCCCGTCAACCCCTCGGCCTGGGCGTGCGCGTAGATGGCCGCGTTCGCGCGCCGGAGCGCGTCGACCAGGGCATCGCGGGCAGGGGACCCACCCGCCAGGAGCGCCGGCAGCTCTTTCCGGAGCGCCTCCACGACCATGGTGCTGGCGAGATCCCCTCTTGCGTGCCCGCCGAGCCCATCGGCCACCGCGAAGAGCGAGGCCCCCCGATCCACATCTTCGACGAGGAGAATGCGGTCTTCGTTCACTTCCCGCACCCGCCCGGTCTCGCTCCGACCGACTCCGCGGGCCGCCAGACCCGCAAGACGCATCACGAAGACCGCGCGCCTGGCGATCCCGACGCATGCGCCCCTGCCGGGGAAGCGCCCTGCGCTCGCTGCGCTGCCGGCGTCCAGCGTGACGGCCGGCCCAGGCCCGCGGCGAGCCGCAGCTGCCCGCACGCCGCCTGAATCTCCACCCCCCGTTCGATCCGCACGGTCACCGGGAGCCCGGCGGACCGCACGGCGGACGCGAACGCCCGAACGCGGGAAATGGGAGGACGGCGGTACACGATCCCGTCGACGGGATTGAGAGGAATCAGGTTCACGTGACTGCGGACTCCGGCGAGGAGGCGGCCCAGGGCGCGCGCCTCGTCCGGCCCGTCGTTGACGCCGTCAATGAGCACGTACTCAAATGTCAACCGCCGCCGGGTCGCCTCGATGTATTCGCGGCACGCCGCCATCAACTCGGCGAGCGGATACCGCCGGTTGACGGGCACGAGCTGATCCCGCAGGGAGTCGGCGGGCGCGTGCAGGGAGACGGCCAGTGTCATCTGCAGCCGCTCCCGCGCGAGCTGCCGGATCTGCGGCGCGAGGCCGACGGTGGAGACCGTGATGTGCCGCATGCCGATGCCCATCCCGTAGGGGGCGGCGAGAATCCGCACGGCGCGCACGGTGGCGCCGTAATTGGCCAGCGGCTCGCCCATGCCCATGAACACGACGTTGGACAGGCGTGTCCGCCCCTGGGCCCGGATCAGGAGGAACTGCCCCAGGATCTCTCCGGCGGAGAGGTTTCGCGCGAACCCGCCGAGACCGGTGGCGCAGAAGGCGCATCCCATGGCGCACCCGACCTGCGTGCTGATGCACGCGCTGCGGCGGCCATCCGCGAACCGCATCCGCACGCACTCGACCGTCTGGCCGTCCTCGAGCGCCACCAGGAGCTTGGTGGCCGACGCGTCGGGCGCTTCCTGCGTCCGGCGGACGGCGAGGCTCCCGATCCTCGCGCCCTCCGCGAGCCGGTCCCGGAACGCGCGGGGGAGATCCGTCATCTCGTCCACAGCGGCGGCCCCCCGGGTGTAGAGCCAGCGGGCGATCTGGCGCCCCCGGTACCGGGGCTCGCCGAGGCGCTCCACGAACGCTTCCAGATCGGGGAGCAGCATCCCGCGCAGATCGAGCAGAGGGGATGCGTGGCCGGTGGTCATGGCGTCCGCCGGCGAAACACCGCGACGAAGAAGCCGTCGGTGTCGTGACGGTGCGGGGTGAGCAGCGCGGCGCCGGGCCCGGCGGGGAGCGCCGCCGGCGCGGGCGCGCCGCCGGTGCCGGGAGGCCACCCGGTGATCGGCACCGGCTCGAACCCGGCGTGGGCGCCGAGGAACCGGGCCGCGACCTCCGGGCCTTCCTCCGGCTCGAGCGAGCACACGGCCAGCACCAGCGTGCCGCCGGGCCGGACCGCGCCGGCGGCGCCCTCGAGGATCTCCAGCTGACGGGCCGCGAGTCCGGGAAGGTCCTCGGGCCGGAGGCGCCACTTGATCTCCGGCCGGCGCCGGAGCACTCCCAGCCCCGAGCACGGCGCGTCCACGAGCACGCGGTCCGCGCCTCCGGGCACGGCCCCCTCCAGGCGCGCGGCGGCGATGGGCCGCGGGTCCACGATCCGGACCCCGGTGCGCGCGCACTGGCGGGCGAGGGCGTCGAGCTTTGCCGGAACGGTGTCGCAGGCCAGGATTCGGCCCTGGTTCTCCATCAGGGCGGCCAGATGGATCGTCTTTCCCCCCGATCCCGCGCAGGCGTCGATCACCGTCTCCCCAGGGAGGGGGGCGACCAGACGGCCGACGAGCATCGAGCCTTCATCTTGCGGAGAGTACCATCCTCCCGCGTAGGCGGCCCGGCGCGCATCCGGCGAGGCGGAGACGATTCGCGCGCCTTCGGGAAGGAGCGCGGAGCGCACGGCGCGGACCCCGAGCCGTTCGAGCGCATCCGCGACCGACTCGGGCGTGCCGCGCAACGTGTTCAGGCGAATCGCCGACGGCGGCGCCGCGTTGTTGGCGCGACAGAGCGCGCGGGTCTCGTCGGATCCGAAGCGCTCCATCCACCGGCCGACGAGCCAGACGGGATGGGAATGCCGGAGCGCGATGCCTTCGGGGGCGGCGCCGCCGTCCGGGATGGCGATGGGTGAGGCGGCGATCCGGCGGAGCACCGCATTGACCAACCGCGCGGTCCCCGGGTGGCCGACCTGCTTCGCCAGCTCGACGGCCTGCGAGCAGGCCGCGGAGGGCGGAACCCGGTCAAGGAACAGCAGCTGGTACGCGCCGATGCGGAGCACGGTGCGGATGTGGGACGGGAGATCGTCGAGCGGGGTCCGCGTGACCTGCGAGAGGACTCAGTCCACCTCGGCCCGGTGCCGCAGGGTCCCCAACGTGATCTCCGTGGCCAGCGCCTCATCCACGGCGCTCAACCCGGCGCGGTCCAGCGCCGTGCGGAGCAGGACGCCGCTGAAGGCGCGGTCGGCGTCCACCCGGTGCTCCGCGGGGCCATCACTCCTCACGCCTGTTGGCGAGCAACAGCATCCGGACGAGCTGGAGGATCGCCGTCGCCGCCGCAGCGACGTAGGTGAGCGCCGCCGCGGTCAGCACAGAGCGCACACCGCGAAGCTCGTCGGCGGTGACCAGGCCTTCCTCGCGCAGCGCGCGCAACGCGCGGGCGCTGGCGTCGAACTCCACCGGGAGCGTGACGACCGTGAACACCACGGCGGCCGAGAAGATCAGGATCCCCAACTGAAGCATCGGTCCCGAGTGGATCCATAGGCCCAGGAGGAAAATCGGCCACGCCAGCCACGATCCGAACTGGACCGTGGGCACCATGGCGGACCGAAGCGCGAGGGGCGCGTATTCGCGGGCATGCTGGATCGCGTGCCCGGTCTCGTGCGCGGCCACGCCCACGGCGGCCACCGAGGCGCCGTCGTAGACGTCCGAGGAGAGGCTCAGCGTGCGCGTCCGGGGATCGTAGTGGTCCGAGAGGACCCCGTTGATGCGCTCAATTTGCACGCTCGAATAACTTCCGGCCGGAGCGCCGGCCTGTCGTGCTGTATCAATAGAAAGGCCGTGGCGGCGCAGGATTTCCGCGGCGACCGCCGCCCCGGTGAGCCCGTTGCTGATCGGCACCTGACTGTACCGCGCGTAGGTGGACTGCACCCGGAGCTGCGCGAAGAGCGCAAGGAGGATGGCCGGCAGCACAATGATCATCGTTGGGTCCCAAAACCAGAACATCGCATTCACCTCCTCCCTTAAATTGTAGCACAGCCTTCGCGACTGCCCTAACGGCCGGCGCGGGGGACCCCGCGGATCTTGGCCGCGCCGGGGGGCCCCGCGGGCGCATCCGCGCGCGGGGCGCCGAGGACCGTTCCGGGGGCAATCGGATGCCCCCGCAGGTACTCGGCCGCGGTCATCCGGCGGCCGGAAGGCGGCTGAACCTCCAGGACGAGCAGCCGGCCCGCGCCGGTCGCCACGACCAGCCCCTCATCGCCGGAACGGACAACGGTCCCCGGCGCTTCCCGTCCTGCTTCGGGAAGCGCGGCGGCGCGCCAGATCTTGAGCGGGACGCCGTCCACCTCGGTGTAGGCGACGGGCCAGGGATCCAGCGCCCGGACCAGGTTGGCCAGGGCGATCGCGGGGCCCGTCCAGCGGAGCCGGGCTTCCTCGCGGGAGAGTTTTGGAGCGAGCGTGACCCCGGCGGGATCCTGGGGCCTGCGCGGCGCGCGGCCCGCCTCCAGCAGCCCAATCGCCTCGACGAGCAGCGCCGCGCCGCACCGGGCAAGACGGGGCTCCAATGTGGCCGTGGTATCGTCGGGATGGATCGGGACCGCGCGCTGCAGGATGATGTCGCCGGCGTCCAGTTCTTGACTGAGGTGGAGGATGGTGACGCCCGTCTCGGTATCGCCCGCGGCGATCGCCCGGGGGATCGGCGCCGCGCCGCGGTAGCGCGGGAGGAGCGAGGGGTGAAGGTTGATCCCGCCCATCGGAGCCACCGCCAGGACCTCGGGAGGAACGATCCGGCCAAACGCCACGACCACAACAAGGTCCGGCTTCAACTCCCGCAGGCGGGCCAGATTCTCCGGCGCCTTGAGCGAGGCCGGCTGCAGCACCTCGAGCCCATACTGGGAGGCGACGGCGGCCACCGGCGGCGGGGTGACACGCTGCCCGCGCCCCTGCGGCGCGTCCGGCCTGGTCACCACCGCGGCCACATCGCTCGCCGCCAGCGCCGCCTCAAGAGACGGCAGCGCAAACTCCGGAGTTCCCATGAAGACCAGCCGGATCACGACGCCTCGGTTGGAACCATCTCTGCGGCCTCGTCCACCCGGCGAAGCGTCTTCGGATCCCGCACCCGCTCCGTGAACAGGATCCCGTTGAGATGGTCGATCTCGTGCTGGAGGACGCGGGCGAGGAGGCCCGCCGCCTCGATCGTCACGAACCGGTTCCGGCGATTGCGCCCGCGGACGGTCACCCGCTGGGCCCGCGGCACATCGCCCAGCAGCCCCGGAATGCTGAGGCACGCCTCGGTGGCGACCACTTCGCCCTCCTGATGGAGGATCTCCGGATCGGCCAGGGCGATCTGCCGGTCTGCGATCTTCGCCACGAACACCCGGCGGCCGACCCCGATCTGAGGCGCGGCCAATCCCAGCCCGTGCGCCACCTGCAGCATCTCGAACATCTGGTCCATCAGCGCCCGGACGTCGGGTGTGACGACCCGGACGGGCTGCGACCGTCGGCGCAGGAGCCCGGCCTTGGGACTGTCCACGGTGATGATCTCCATCGGGTTCCTAGTGGATCTCCTGCGGGTCCATCTCCACCGTCAGCCGGCCGCGCCGCCCGCGGGCGGCGGCCGCCAGCGCCGCGCGCCCCGCCGCGCGGACCGCGTCGCCGTCGGTGGCCCGCATCAGGCAGTGATAGCGAAACGCCGCGCGCGGTCCCGGGTCCCGGGCGGGAGCCGGCCCGAGCACCTCGACCCCAAACCGCTGCACGATCTCCACGGCCTCCGCGGCCAGCTTCTCGGCGGCCTGGCGGTCCGGGCCCGCGGCGATCAGCCTGGCCAGCACGGTGTAGGGCGGATAGCCGAACTGGCGGCGGACGGCCAGCTCGCCGCGATACATCGTCTCGTCGTCGCCCGTCCTCAGGGCGGCGATCGCCGGATGCTCAGGCACGCGGGTCTGGACGACCGCCTCGGCGGCCGGGCCGCCGTCGGCGACGCCGCCCTCGGCCAGGGAGAGCACCGCCCGCAACTGCTGTAACGTCCGTTCCCCCGCGCGAAAATCCGGCAGGTAGAGGGGGAGATCCGCGTCGACCACCCCGATCAGGGTCGGACGGAGCTCGCGGGCGCGGAGCATGAGCTGCGTGCCGACGACGATCCGGGTCCGGCCGCCCGCAAAGTCGGCGGCGATCTTGGCGAACTCCCGCTCCGTCTCCCGGTCCACGCGCGCGATGCGGATCGCGGGAAAGAGGCGGCCGATCACCTCTTCGACCCGCTCGGTTCCGGCGCCGATCCAGCGGAGCGCGGCGCCCCCACACCCCGGGCACACCTCCGGGGCCGGATCGGTCCGCCCGCAGATCCGGCAGAAGATGGCCCGGCGCTCCCCGTCGTACGGCATCGCCACCTCACAGCGTTTGCACCGCACCGCGCGGCCGCACTCCTGGCAGAACAGGATCCGCGCATACCCGACCCGGTTGACGAACAGGGCCACGCGCCCGCCCGATCGCAGGTGAAGGCGAATCGCCGCCAGCAGCGGTTGGCTCAGCAGGCCGCGGCGGCCCCGGCTGCGCTCGGCCCGCATGTCGACCAGTGTCACCCGGGGAGGAGCAGCGGCCCGGGGGAGGCGGATGCACTCGAGGTGGCCGGCGGCGAGCGCCGCGTAGGTCTCCACGGACGGCGCCGGCGATCCCAGGACCACGCGGGCCTGCTCGAGCGTTCCCCGGTGAAGCGCCACGTCCCGCCCGTGGTACCGCGGCGAGGCGTCGGCCTTGTAGGCCGTGTCCTGCTCCTCGTCGAGGACGATGAGCCGCAGGCGGTCGAGCGGAGCGAAGAGCGCCGAGCGCGTGCCGATGACCACGTCGGCCTCCCGATCCACGATCCGCCCCCAGGCGGCCCGCCGCGCCCGCCCCGTCATCCCCGAGTGCAGGTCCACCACGCGGTCTCCCAGCAGGGCGCGGGCGCGATCACGCAGGTGCGGAATCAGCGCAATCTCCGGCACGATGATCAGCGCGCGGCCGCCGCCGCCGATCTCGCTTGCGGCGGCGTGAAGGATCCATTCCCGTCGGGCGTCGGCGCCGCCCCAGAGCAACGTTGGGACGGACGGCGCGCGGCGGGTGGGGGGCTCCGCGTCCGGGACGGCGCTCTGCCGCGCGGGAACGCCAATCGAGACGCGCTCTCCGGCCGCATCCTGGGCCGAAGACCGTGACCGCGGCGCGTCGCGGCGGCGAAGCACTTCAGGGGGAATGAGACAGTGCACGGCCTCGAGCACCGTCGCCAGCGAGGTGTCGGCGACCCACCGGGCGAGCTCGAGCATCCGCGCGGAGAAGCACGGCTGCGGATCGACGATCGCCTGGATCTCCCGAAGCTCCCGCGCGCCCGGCTGATCGCACGGCTGGAACCCGAGGACGAACCCCCGCGCCTGACGCGGCCCCAGGGGAACGAGCACGCGGGTGCCGACGTCCACCGCCGGGCGCAGCGCCTCGGGCACCCGATAGGTCAGCCGTCGATCAGCGCGGCGCGCGGGCAGGTCCAAGAGCACCTCCGCGCAGGCCTCCCCGGCGGCGGTCACCGCCGACCCGCGCGCCCGCTCAGGAGGGCCGCCACCTCGCCGACGATGACCTCCGGCTCTGCCATCCGGCCGAGGCCAACCTTCCCCGATGCCAGCGGCCCGCGCTCCGGTCCCACCACATGGACGCCGCGGGCCCGCAGCCGCGCCAGGTTCTCCTGCACGGCCGGGGACTCCGCCATCGCATCGCTCATGGCAGGCGCGACGAGAATCGGCGCGCGGGTGGCGAGGGCGGTCGCGCAGACGACATCGCCGGCCAGCCCGCCGGCCAACCGTCCCAGCGTGTCCGCGGTCGCCGGCGCGATGAGGTAGAGGTCCGCGAGCTCGCCGAGCGCGACATGCGGTTCATCCCACCGGCCGTGCGGATCCCACATATCCGTGATCACGGGGTGATGCGACAGCGCTCGAAACGTCACCGGACCGACGAACTGAGTGGCCGCGGGGGTCATGAGCACGTGGACCTCCGCGCCGTCCTGGCGGAGCCGATCCCGCCTGCCCGCGGGCCCGGAGCCGGAGCCCTACCGAGGAGATCGGCGGGCTAAGGCCGGGCGGACAGTTGAAACCTCCGGCTGAGCAGCAGCAGCGCGTCCACGATCTCGGCGGCGCTCCAGATCCCGGTGTCCACGATAACATGGTAACGGCTGAGGTCGGTGATGTCGATGTTGTAGATCTCCCGGTAGCGCCGGCGTTCCGACGCTTCTCGCTCCTCCAACTCCCGCAGCGCCTGGTCCTCAGGCAGCGCTTCCCGGGCGGCGACCCGCGCGGCGCGCACCGCAAGCGGCGCCCGCAGCCAAATGCGCAGATCCGCGTCGATCAGCCAGCCGCTCAGCCGGCTGTCCACCAGGATACCGCCGCTGCGGACGGCTTCGACCTGCATCTTGTCCAGGGCCTGGTCGATCGAGGGGTCCTGCTCCGCGAGCCTCCCCAGTTCCGCCAGGGTCAGGCCGCGGCGGCGCGCGTCGTCCCGGAACATCTCGCCGGACGAGAGGTACCGGAGGCCGAGGGCGCGGGCCAGGGCTCTGGCGACCGTGCTCTTGCCGGCGCCGATCTCTCCGCTGACCGAGACGATCATTCGGGCTCCGCCGCCGGCTCGGCGGCCTCGGCTTCGTCTTCCTCATCTGTCATGAGGTCCTTGCTCGTGAAGCGGTGGGCCACGGTCTCCGGCTGGACGGCGGAGAGAACGACGTGGCCGCTGTCCGTGATGACGACCGCTCGGGTCCGGCGGCCGTAGGTGGCGTCGATCAGGATCCCCTTGTCGCGCGCCTCCTGGATGATCCGCTTGATCGGCGCGGAGTCGGGGCTGACGATGGCGATGATGCGGTTCGCCGCGACGATGTTGCCGAATCCGATGTTGATGAGACGCGTATCCACCGGCGCAGCGCTCCTTACTCGACGTTCTGGATCTGCTCGCGCAGGCTCTCCAACTCGCCTTTGACGGCGATCATCGCCGTGGAGATCTCCAGGTCGTTCGCCTTGCTGCCAATGGTGTTGGCTTCTCGCCCGAGCTCCTGCACGAGGAACTCCAGCGTCCGCCCGACGGCCCCGGTCCCGTCGAGGTGCTGTTGGATCTGCGCCAGGTGGCTGCGGAAGCGGGTGATCTCCTCCGAGATATCGCTGCGGTCGGCAAAGAACGCCACCTCGGCGGCCAGCCGTCCCTCATCCACATGGGCCGTCCCCAGGAGCTCCTCGATCCGCCGCGCCAGCCTTGCCGCGTGATCCTTTACCACCTCGGGGGCCCTCCGCTCGACCTCCTCAATCCGCTGGCCCAGCCGCCGGACCCGCAACTCCAGGTCGGACGCCAGCCGCGCGCCTTCCGTTTCGCGCATCGCCACCAGCCTGTCGATCGCCTGGCGAACCCCCACGGCGATGGCCTCCCAGGCGGCGTCGAGATCCTCCTTTTGGTCCTCGATCTTCACGAGATCCGGCAAGGCTGCCAGCATGGCGAGATCAGGGGTTCCGGCCAGCTCGACAGCCCGTTTTAGGTCATTGAGGGCGCCTATGAACGCTTTTGCCAGGTCTATGTCCACCTTAACCGTTCGCGCCCGCTTTCCGTAATTCTCCCGCATTATAGCAATCTCGACCCTACCCCGCAAGATTCGCCCCTGAACGAGGCCGCGAACGCGGTCCTCGATAGGGGCTAGTTCCCTCGGGAGCCGGACCACGACCTCCAGAAACCGGTGATTGAGGGTTCGGACCTCCACGACGTAGCGGCCGGCCGCCGTGGTGAGGTCGCCGGCGCCAAACCCGGTCATGCTTCTCACCATGGACGCGTGACCTTCACACGAGTCGGCACAGAGGAGAGTCCGGCGACCGCCGCCCAATCTCCTCCTCCGAACGCGCGGACGGCCAGGACCACCGCGTGCCGGTTGACGGGCGGGGACGGCGGTGAGCAATGGGCACCGCTCCCCGCGCGATAGGAGGCGGCGGCGCCCCCACCAAACTTTCACTCTAGAGACCATGCCGGAAACCACTGCCGCGCTCTTCGACAGTCTTGTCCTCGCCGCGGTCGCCGCAGAGATTCGCGCCCTGGGGCCGGCCCGCTACGCCGGCGTGCGCCAGCCCTCCCCCGACACCGTCGTGGTCAACCTGGCCGTGTCCACGGCGCCCGCCGGGACGGTCCGGGGCGCCGTCAGGCACCTGCTCTGCTGCATCCATCCCGAGATGGCCCGGATCCACTTCGCTGCTGAGCTTCCGGCGGCGGAGCGTCTGGGACCGTTCGGCCAGTTGATCCGCAGCCGGCTCGCCGAAGGGCATCTCGCGGAGGTGGACCAGCCGCCGTTCAACCGCGTGCTGCGATTGGGATTCGACGCGCTGGCCGGCCGGCTGTGGCTCGTCGCCGAGCTGATGGGGCGGCACAGCAACCTCCTCCTCGTCGACGGCCGCGGTGTGCTCGGAGCCCTGAAAGTGGTGACCGCGCAGATGTCGCCGCGGCGGCCGGTCCTCCCCGGCCGTCCCTACCGCCCACCGCCCGCGGACCGCCCGACCCCCGACACCCTCGAGGCGGAACATCTCCGTGGCCTGCTGCAGAGTGCGCAACCGCTGGCACGCCGGCTGTCGCAGGCGCTGCTGGGCGTCAGCCCCACGCTCGCGCGCGAGATCGCGGTGCGGGTGGGGCTGGACCCGGCCATGCCCGCCGCGGCCGCCGCGGACTCCGCGGACCGTCTTCTGCAAGTGCTGCGGGAGATCAGCGCCATGCTCGCCGAAGGCGCGTTTTCGCCCACAGTCTATACCGACGGAGACCGGCCGGCGGCGTTTGCCGCGTTCCCGATGCGCGTGTTCGCCGGATTGACCGCGCACCCCGTGGGGACGATGAGCGAGGCGATCGACCGGTTCGGCCGGGAGCGCGCACCCGCTTCACCTCTGGAGGCGCGGCGGGCGGAGCTTGCGGCAACGGTGGGCGCGGCACTTGCGAAGCGCGAGGCCGCGCTGGAGGAGCACCGGCGGGCGCTCACCGAGGCGGAAGCGGCCGACCGGTACCGGGTGATGGGAGATCTCGTCTTGACCTACGCCCGCGCGGCGCGGCCGCGCGATCCCGTCCTCCGCGTCCCTGACCACACGGCGGGGGGAGCGGAGATCGCGATTCCCCTCGACCCCGCACTCAGCCCGAGCGAGAATGCTCAGAAGTATTTTCGCCGTTACGCGAAGGCGAGGGCGGTCGGCCGCGCGCTCCCGGCGCGGATCGCCGAGGTGGAGGCGGAGGCGCGCGCCCTGCGGGACGCCCTGGTCCAGATCGGCACCGCCGCAGCCACCGACGATCTCCGGGAGATTCAGGAAGACCTTGCCGCGGCGGGCGTACTGGGACGGCGCCCGAGCAGGTCGCGCATCGGGCGGGATCGCAAGACGCCCACCCGGCGGGACCGCAGCCGGCCCGCCGCGGGGGCCGGCCCGCGCCGGTTTCACACCGCCGACGGCGCGACGATCCTGGCCGGACGGAGCGCGAGGGAAAACGACCGGATCACCTTTCGAGAAGCCGGGCCCGACGATCTCTGGTTTCACGCCCGAGGGATGGCGGGCGCGCATGTGATCCTGAAAGCCGGCGGCGCTCCGACCGAGGAACACATCACCGCGGCCGCCGGGGTGGCCGCCCACTACAGCGAGGGCCGCCACTCGCCTCAGGTGGCGGTGGATTGGGTGGCGCGCAAGCACGTGAGGAAACCGCGGGGCGCCGGGCCGGGCGCGGTCACCTACGCCGGGGAGCGGACCCTGCTCGTCTCGCCGGCCCTGCCCGAGGGGGCAGAACGCACGCGCCCACGGGGGTGAGGCGGGACGCGCGTGAAGCCGTTAGAGGGGCTCCTCGATCACCACTTCGTCCTCACCGTCGACTTCCGCCACCCGGACCGTCACGATCTCCCGCGCAGAGGTCGGCAGGTTCTTGCCGACGAAGTCCGGCCGAATCGGCAGTTCCCGGTGCCCGCGGTCGACCAGCACGGCGAGTTGGATCGCGGCCGGCCGGCCGCGGTCGATGAGGGCGTCGAGGGCGGCGCGCACCGTCCGGCCGGTGTACAGCACATCGTCGACCAGAATGATCCGGCGGCCTGCGACGTCGAAGGGCAGCCGCGTCGGCGGAGCCGCGCTCCCGCCGGCTGCCGGCGGGACCCGCACGGCCTGGTCGTCCCGGTAGCGGGTGACGTCGAGCGTGCCCACCGGGATCCGAGAGCCCTCGGCTTCGGCGATCTGCGCGGCCAGCCGCTCGGCCAGCAAGACTCCGCGGCGGGGGATGCCGACCAGACACAGGTCCGCCCCGCCGCCGTTTCGCTCAACGATCTCGTGGGCCATCCGCGTGAGGGTCCGGCGCATGGTTTCGCGGTCCATCACTTTGGCCTTTTCCCGCAGGCTCACGCTCGCGCTCCTCCCCCGCCCCAAGCGCTCGCCTCACCTCTGCGGGTGCCTGGGCGTCCCGGCCATTCGCGCCCTAGACTTCGCGTTCTTACGAGCGCGCCCTGCCGCAGACTGGGGACGTCCGAATTCACGCCGCGGGGCGGGGCCCGCGGCCTCGCGGCGGAGCCGATCGAGCAGGGCGTCGATGTCCCCGGGCAGGGGCGCGTCGAAGACCAGGCGGTTCCCGGTCCGCGGGTGGAGGAACTCCAGCCTCGTCGCATGGAGCGCTTGCCGTTCGAGCTCCCGCACGCCGGCGCTGCCGTACACCGGGTCTCCCAGGATCGGGTGGCCAATGTGAAGGAGGTGCACGCGAATCTGATGGGTGCGGCCGGTCTCCAAGCGGCACTCCAGAAGCGTCGCCCCGGGCAGCCGTTCGCGCACGCGATAGGCCGTCACCGCGGCCCGCCCGCGCGGGACGACCGCCATGCGGGTGCGGTGCGTCGGATGCCGCCCGACCGGCGCGGCGATCACGCCCGAGTCCGCCGCAACGGTTCCGCGGACGAGCGCGAGATAAGTCCGGCCCATGGTGCGCGTCCGCAACTGAGAGGTGTCTTTGTCCAGCCGGTGCACGATGCCTGGGCGGAGCGCGCCACCGATGCCGGAGATTCCCGGAACGCGGGCCAGCACCGCATTCACCAGCGTGCCCCCCGGGTGCCCGGGGGCCGGGTGGACGGTCAGGCCGGCCGGCTTGTCGATGACGAGGACATCGGCGTCTTCGTGCACGACGGCGAGGGGAATGGCTTCGGGGCCGACGAGCAACGGGTCGGCCGGCGGCGCGAGCACCTGCACCCGCTGCCCCGGCCGGAGGCGAAACGCCGGCTTCCGCCGTGCGCGGTCCACCAGGACCTGGCCCCTGCCGGCGAGATGCGCCGCGCGCGACCGCGAGTACTGGGGAAGGCGGTCGGCGATAGTGACGTCGAGGCGGCGGCCGCGATCCCCGGCCGCCGCCTCGAACGCAGCGTGGATGCGCGGGGGGGGATCAGCCGTGGGAGCCACCGCCGGACTGGGGCATTCCCGGCGGCGCCGGCTCCGGTTGCCGCTCCGCCAGCGGCGCCGCGTCGGGGAGGCTGCGCCCCAAGACCAGCCCCATGAACATCTCGATTCCGAACCGCGCAATCGCCAGCAGCAGGAGGAACAGCCAGAACAGCCGGCCGGCCGGCCGGGAGCCCCGGTCGACCGCGAGGAGCACGCCGGCGATCACCAGCGCCGCCGCCATCAGATAGAGCTGCGTGGGATGCCGGGGTTCGCCAAACAGCACGACGGCCCAGGGGACGTGGGTCGCCCGCCCGTAGTTCAGGCCGTAGAGGAGCGTCCCGATCATCGCAATGGCGAAACCCAGGGCCAGGCCGGGCGCCGCGGCGTCGGCGATCTGCCCGAGGCCCCACCCTCGCCGCCGGCCGTACAGCCAGGCGACGAGGCCCCCGCCGAGCAGCGCCCCATAGAACGTGAGCCCGGCATCCACCCAGATCATCAGAGCCCGGAGCGGCGCGAGCGCGAAGTCCCGCGCGTTGACCAGCACGTAGCCGACTCGCGCGCCGATGATTCCCCCGATGATCGCATACAACGCCAGGTCGACCACCTCACCGGGGTCCCAGCCCAGGCGCCGTGTCCGCGCGCGGGTCAGTCCGATGGCCACGATGAATGCCAGGAGCAGGAATACGCCAAATGAAGAAACGGGGAACGTTCCAAACGGAGTCGGAAGCTGAAAGAGAACGGGCTTCATTCACGCACCCCCCCGCCGACCGGCCATTGTGGCCGCGATCAACACGCTTGCTCCCACCACGACCGCGGCGTCGGCGAGGTTGAACACCGGCCAGACGTGCGTATCGATGTAGTCGACGACGTAGCCGAAGCGGAGGCGGTCCACGACGTTGCCGAACGCCCCGCCGATGATGAGCCCGAACCCCCACTGCGCGGCGGGCCCGGCCGGCCACGCACCTCTATTGTAGAAGAGTGCCGCGATGACGGTCAAGGCGACCGCCGTCGTCGCCAGAGGCGGGAGGTGCCGGAGGAGGCCAAAGGCCAGGCCGCGGTTCGCCACCAACCCGACCGAGAGGAGATGCGGGATGACGACCCGCTCCCCCCCTGCCGGCACCAGGTGCATCGCCCCCCAGGTCCCCGCCTGGCCGGCGACGAACCCCAGCACCCCCGCGGCGCAGAGGGCCCAGGGAAACCCGATCACTGAACCGCGGCGCGGTGCCGCTCCTCGCGCTCCTTGCACTTGATGCAGAGCCGGGTGTACGGGATGGCCCGGAGGCGGTTGCTGTCGATCGCCTTCCCGCAGCCGACGCAGATCCCATACGTGCCGTTCCGGACCCGCTGCAGGGCTTCGTCCACCATCTTGAGCATCCCCTGAACGTTGCTCTCGATGGCGAGCTCCTTCTCCCGTTCGAATGTTTCGGTGGCGACGTCGACCAGATCGTCCTCGTACCCCGCCACGTCCGCCACGGGCTTCTCCTCGGTCTTGACCTGATGCTGTT
>VBAN01000129.1 GCA_005882445.1 Candidatus Segetimicrobium genomatis
CGCCGGGCGCGCGTGCGGGAGGGGGACGGCGTCCTGGTCATCGGACTGGGCGTGATGGGCCTGCTGCACCTGCACGCGCTCCGCGCCCTCAGCACGCCCGGCCTCCTCCTCGCCGCCGACCGGGTCCCGGAGCGCCTGGACCGCGGCCGGGCCGTGGCGGATGTGGTCATCGACACTTCCCGGGTGCCCCTGGCGGACGCCGTCGCTCGCGCCACGGATGGCGGCGTCAACGTGGTCATCGCCGGCCCCGGGAGCGTCGAAGCGTACGAGGCGGGACGTCAGGCGCTGGCCCCCGGCGGCACGCTCGTGATCTTCACCCCGACGCCGCCGGACGCGGTGTGGCCGCTGCGGATGCACGAGGTGTTCTTCAGCGAGACGACCATCGTCCCGTCCTACTCCGCGGGACCGGACGACACGCGTGAGGCGCTGCGCCTGCTGGCCGGCGGCCTGCCGGTCGAGCCGTTGATCACCCACCGGCTGCCGCTGGAAGACGCCGGGCAGGGCTATGCGCTCGTCCGCGCGGCGACCTCCGCCCTCAAAGTCGTGGTGCGGCCCTGAGCCGCCGCGGCGCGCCTCAGCCGCGCGTGCCTTCGAGGGCCATGATCCGCTCCAGCCACTCCTTCGAGGGAATCACACAGAGGAACCCGAGAGGCTCATCACCGATATTCTCGAACTGGTGCTGTTCATCGGAGGGGATGTAGACGGCGTCCCCCGGCCCCACCTCGTGCATCTCCCAGCCCAGGAGGACCCTGGCCCGGCCCCGTAGGATGACCACTCCCTGATCGTGGAGGTGGTGCTCAAACGACGTTTGCCCTCGGGGGGGGATCTCAAAATAGCGAATGGCAAAGTGCCGGGAGCCTTCCTTCGGGCCGATGATCACCCGGCGGCAGCTCCCCTCGCTCGTCCCGCCCCCACGATAGGGCTCATCCTCGACCCCTTCCCAGGCGAAGCTGCCGTTCTTCCCGATCTGCCGGTGGACTACGCCCATGACCGTGCGCTCATCACATGAAGTTGGGGACGGCGCCGCCGTGCAGGGCGGAGATGCGATCGGCCACGTCCCGGTCGAACCCCACTTGGAGCAGGCGCCTTACGCGGGTGGCATGCATCTCCTGGTAGAGCTCCTTGACCCGCTCGCGGCCCCGGGCGATCTGTTCCGGGGATGTGCCGCCGCCGCCCAGCACCGCCAGGGCGTGCTGGACAAAGGGGCTGGCCCCGGACGCCTGGCGCAGGAAGGCGGCCCGGCCCTCCGCCGCCTGATGGAGCCTGCCGACCAGGTCGGGGTCGTGCTTGAGGTGGTAGGCGATATGAGAGACGCCGTATCCGACATGCCGCCCTTCGTCCTGACGCGCCATCCTGAAGATCGAGGCCGTGACGGGATCGGGCGAGACCTCCTCCAGGTACTTGAGCAGTTCCATGAACGTGCCCTCCCCCAGGATGTGGAGGAGGAAGGACGCGTCCGTGAAGTTGTCCTGGGTGAGCAGGCTCTTCAGGGACCACTCCGTGGCGGCCGAGACATACTGCAGACCGCCGCCGTTGGCGAGGGCCCGCTTGGTGAAGACTTCCACATGGCGGGCTTCGTCCTCGACCTGGGACGCCAGGAACAGCACGACCTCGGTGAACCAGGTCCGCGGGCAGCGGCCTGAGGTCGCGCCATGAGATGTCGGTGGCGGCGTTCCACTGACCCAATTTGGCCTGCTCGACCAAATCCGCAATGTTCTCCGTCCAGACCTCGACCTTTTTGCTGACGGGAAAGTCAAATGGCGGAGTCTGCGGATCGATCACCGAGCCCCGCTGCGCCAGGCCCCAGTGAGCCGGCGCATCTTCGGGGACCCGGCCCGCCTGCCCGATGAAACAGTCCCTCAGATCGATGCCAAACCCGTCTCGGGGCGGGACGCGAATCCCCCAGTCGGGCTTGCCCCAATTCGCGGTGTCGGGGAGCTTGGTCTCCATTCCCTCGTGTCCTCCTTGTCCGCAGAGGCGGTTGTCGAGCCGAGGTGCGGGGCCACCGCTGGTAGGTTGACCGCTGCCGGGGCCCTTACCTTTCAGCCATTTTACCCTCCGCGGAGGGTCGGGTCCAGCATATCCCGCAGCCAGTCGCCCGTCCGGCTCACCACGAGCGAGGTGAGCATCAGCACCGCGCCTGGGAAGATCGAGATCCACCAGGCGCTGTCGAGGTAATCGCGGCCTTCGTGGATCATGCCGCCCCAGGACGGGGTCGGCGGCTGGACCCCGAGCCCCAGAAATGAAAGGGTGGCTTCGAGCACGATGGCCCGGGCCAGTTCGAGCGTCGCGATCACCATGAACGTCGAGGCGACGTTGGGAAGGATGTGCCTGACGATGATGCGCGGGACGGACCCCCCGAGCCCGATGATCGCATCTACGAACTCGCGCCGGCGGAGCGAGAGCACCTGCGATCGCAGCACCCGGGCGTAGGTCACCCATCCGGACAGGCCCACGACGAGGATGAGATTCGGGAAGGACGGTCCCAGGACCGCGATGATCCCGATGGCGAGGAGGATGAACGGGAACGCCAGTTGGGCGTCGGCCACCGTCATGACCACCTCGTCGATCCAGCCGCCGCGGAAGCCGACCACAAGCCCGAGCGTGCCGCCGATCAGTCCTCCGATTGCGACCGCCGCGAAGCCCACGGTCAGCGAGACGCGGGTGCCGTAGATGACCCGCGAGAGGACATCGCGCCCCAGGTGGTCCGTGCCCAGCAGGTGGGCCCGGCCGTCGGCGCCGGCGAGCGTCGGCGCCTCGAGGCGGGCCCCGAGCGCCCCGCGCTCGGGATTGGAGGGCGCCAAGATCGGCGCCGCCGCCCCGATCACCACGAGGGCGCCGACGAGGCCGCACGCGGCCACGATCATCCAGGGGACGCGCCGGGCCTTCCGCTTCGCGCGCGCACCGGCCACGCCGGCGGCGCGGCCCGGCCACGCCGCCGGCACGTCCTGCCTCACCCGCGGAACTCCCGCGACCGGGGATCGAGCACACCGTAGAGGGTAT
>VBAN01000133.1:0-1262 GCA_005882445.1 Candidatus Segetimicrobium genomatis
GGGCCTGCGCGTTCCCGAGGCGATCGGAGACTACCTGATTCTCCAGGCCGTCCGGGAGAGCGGGGGCACCTCCTATGCGGTGACGGATGAGGAGATCCTGGCCGATATGCGCGAGCTGGCCGGCGCCGAGGGGTTGTTCGCCTGTCCTGAGGGGGCGGCGACCTACAGCGCGCTCAAGGCGCTGGTGCGCGACCGGCTCGTCGCCGCCGATGAGCGGGTGGTCCTGTTCAACACCGGCGCCGGGATGAAGTACGTGGATCTCGTCCGCCCCACCCTGCCCACGTTCGAGCCGGCGCACCCGCCGGAGGCGCTGCGGGCATGACGGGACCGCGAAGTGTGTACGATGAGGCGCGCGCCGCGGCGGCGTCGCTGGGCGTGCTGCGCGGCGTGCTCGACGATGAGGTGGGGCGCCTCTGGCTCGATCTTCTCGAGGGGCTCGCCGCGTCCTCGCCCGACCCCTCCCGTCTTGCCGCGTCGTACGGGCGGCTGTTCGCCGCCCTCGCCTTGGAGATCGAACTGGCCAGCGGGCCTCCCGCCGGCGATGCCTGGCAGCACCACCTGCTGCGGCGCCTGCTCGACGACGAGAACCCGTTCAGCCGCAAGGCGGAGCGTGTCCCGGTGTCCGCGATCGGCCCGGCGCTCCTGGCGCAGACCCCGGCGGACCTCTCGGCGCTCCAACGATGCGCCCGCATCGGTGGGACCCTGCTCGCCCCCGCCGTGGGCCGCGTGACCGGAACGGACCCGGTCGCCTGGGAGGGGTTCCGTCCCCTCGAGACATCCGGCGCACGGTCGGCGCAGCGCCTGATGATGGAGCGTTTTGCCGCAACCCGCGACTGGGGGGCGCTTGTGCGGGACCTCGCCGCCTACTTTGCCGCCAATGGGGTCGGGATCTTCGGCCGCTACCGCGCGTTCCGGTGGGTCCACCGGGGGGACGGCGAAGGCTACTTGGAGGGCGTGCCGAACCCGGATCCCGTCCGGTTGAGCGATCTCGTGGGCTACGACCTGGAGCGCCGGCCGGTGCTGGACAACACCCGTCAGTTCGTCTCGGGAATGCCCGCCAACAACGTGCTGCTGTACGGGGACCGGGGGACGGGGAAGTCCTCGACGGTGAAGGCCTTGCTCTCCGAGTTTCACACCGCGGGGCTCCGCCTGATCGAAGTTTCCAAGGAGCACCTGGGAGCGTACTCCAAGATCGTCGCCCCGCTCGCCGGCCGGCGTGAGCGGTTCATTCTCTTCGTGGACGACTTGTCGTTCGAGGAGCA
>VBAN01000133.1:1299-5827 GCA_005882445.1 Candidatus Segetimicrobium genomatis
CGTCCGGACAACGTGGTCCTGTATGCGACCAGCAATCGCCGGCATCTCGTGCGCGAGCGCTTCAGCGATCGGCGCGGCCCGGCGACCGACGGCGATGACGATGTGCATATCGATGAGACCGTGCAGGAGAAGCTCTCACTGGCCGACCGGTTCGGGGTCCACGTCCCGTTTCTGCTCCCCGACCAGGACCGCTATCTCGACATCGCCGAGAAACTCGCCGCCCGCTACGACATCCGGCTGCCGGCCGAAGAGGTGCGGCGGCGGGCGCGGCTCTGGTCGCAGTGGCACAACGGCCAATCCTGTCGGACGGCCAGGCAGTTCGTGGATTCGCTCCGCGGGGAGATCGCCCTCGCCTCCGAGGATGGTGACCGGTCCCGGGCGCCCCGCAAAGGGCGCGCGCGTCGGCCGGGCCGCCGGTAGCCGCGCAGGGCGCTTCCCCGGTAGGGGCGCATTCCCTCTCCGGGGGCTCCAAACCGGAGAGGGGCCAGCGGCAAGCAGAGGTTGCGGCAGGATCGCCACGCCGGGCTCAATCTGGCAACTCGGCCAGGCGCCGGTGCAGAAACCGCCGCCCCGTCTCCTGCCGCGTCAGGACGAGGGCGCGCTCATACGCGGCGCGGGCCTCCGCGGTTCTCCCCAGCCGCCGGCAGAGGTCCGCCCGCGCCGCGTGCGCGAGGTGGTAGTTTCTCAGGTCCCGCGCCAGCAGGGCGTCGATGAGAGACAGCCCCGCCGCGGCGCCGTCGCGCATCGCCACCGCCACGGCCAGGTTCAGTTCGACCACCGGCGAGGGGTCGACCCTGGCCAGCACCTCGTAGAATCCGACGATGCGGTCCCAGTTGGTCGCGGCGGCGCGGGGCGCCTCGGCGTGCACCGCCGCGATCGCCGCCTGGAGGGTGTAGGGGCCAAACCTCCGTGACGACAGCGCGCGTTCCACCAGCGCCAGCACCTCGGTGATCTGATCACGGTTCCACAGCGAGCGCTCCTGGTCGTCCAGCAGGACGAGCTCA
Organism: Candidatus Segetimicrobium genomatis; assembly: GCA_005882445.1. Taxonomy (GTDB): domain Bacteria; phylum Sysuimicrobiota; class Sysuimicrobiia; order Sysuimicrobiales; family Segetimicrobiaceae; genus Segetimicrobium. The sequence goes on from VBAN01000133.1 coordinate 2,304, forward strand.
CCTGCCGGCGAGGTGCGGGCGGCGCGGCGCGATTCGTGTAGCAGCATCAGCGCGAGGAGTCCCGCCACCTCGGGCTCCGGCAGCAACGCCATGAGCACCCGTCCCAACCGGATCGCCTCGCCCGAGAGATCGGCCCGCGTCAACGACGGACCCGACGAGGCGGCGTAGCCTTCGGTGAACACCAGATAGACGACGCGCAGCACGCTGTCCAGGCGGCCGGGCAGATCCTCCCGCGACGGGATCCGATAGGGGATGCGCGCGTCGCGGATCTTTCTCTTGGCGCGGACGATGCGCTGGGCCACCGTGGGCGCGGTGGTGAGGAAGGCGCGCGCGATTTCCTCGGTCGTGAGCCCGCACACCTCGCGCATGGTCAGCGCCACCTGGGCCTCCGGCGGCAGGGCCGGGTGGCAGCAGGTGAAGATCAGCCGCAGCTGGTCGTCTTCGAGATCCTCGCTGGTCGACCCGGCGGCGTCCCCGGCCCCGGTGTTCAGGTCTTCGGCGAGCCTCGCCAGCGACGTGTCGAACCGGGCCCGCCGGCGCAGGGCGTCAATGGCCTTGAACGGCCGTAAAGGCGTCGTGGAGCGCCTCCTCGGCGAGATCGAAGTCGCCGAGGAGGCGGATCAGGGTGGCGAGGACGCGGCGCGACTCGGACCGGTAGACGGCGTCGACCGCCTGGCGCGCCGGTTCGGCGGTGTCCCCGCTCATCCGCCGGGCATCCACCGGTCGGTCCGAGTGGATTCCCTGATCGGCCGCACTTCGATGCTTCCCACTTTCGCCTCCGGCATCTTGGACGCCACCTGGATGGCTTCGTTCAGGTCCCGCGCGTCGATGAGGATGAATCCGTCCAACTGCTCCTTGGCCTCGGCGGCGGGGCCCTCGGTGGTGGAGACCCTGCCGTTCCTGAGCCGCACGGTCATGGCGGTCTGCGCGCTCTGGAGGGCCTCGGCGGCGATGACGTACCCCTGCCGTCTAAGCTCTTCGCCATAGATCAGGGCCTCGGCCGCCGCGGCCTGCCGCTCGCTCCCGGGCATCGCGTCCAGCCTCATTGTCTCATGGTAGATCAAGCACACGTATCGCATCATTCCTCCTCGCTCGATCGAAGCGCTCCGCGCATACCATGGTCGTCCGGAGGGGCAAGGAATCGACGGCGGCCGAGCTGCCGAGTGGACATTCCGGCGTGCCGGGCCTGTCGATTTCGAACCCGGCCGTTCGACTATGGTGCAGAAGACTGCATGACCCCCCGTGTGATAAATTGGGGAGGGTGGTGCTCGCGCGATGACCGGATGTTGGCCCGCGTGTGTCGATGCGGGGCCGCGGGAGCGGGACGCCGGCACGGACCACGAAATGGAGGGGACCAGATGAAATACATGCTGCTGGTGTACGGCGATGAGCAGGCCTCGGACGAGGCGGAGAAGGAACAGTGCTACCGGGAGTCGGCGCAGATTGCGCATCAGATCCGAGCGACCGGGCGGTATCTCGCCGCCGCCCCGCTGCACCCCGTGGCGACGGCGACCAGCGTCCGGGTGCGGGACGGCAAACGGGTCGTGACCGACGGTCCGTTCGCGGAGACGCGCGAGCAGCTCGGCGGCTACTTCATCATCGACGTCGGGGATCTGGACGAGGCGATCGACATCGCGGGCCGGCTTCCGAGCGCCTCTTTGGGGACGGTGGAGATTCGGCCGATCATGGAGATCCCCGGCCTGCCCAGCCAGTAAGTCGGCATACGCGGCCGCGTCGGGCGACGGCGGTCTTCGTGCTCCGAGCGCGGAACCCAGGAAGGAGTGAGCGATGAGCGGAGTACGGGTGTTGGTCGGGACACGCAAGGGCGCGTTCGTCGCGACGTCGGACGCCAGGCGCCAGCGGTGGGACATCAGCGGCCCCCACTTTGCGGGCTGGGAGATCTACCACGTGAAGGGGTCTCCCGCTGATCCGGACCGGCTCTATGCGTCGCAGACCAGCGGCTGGTTCGGGCAGGTGATCCAGCGCTCCAATGACGGCGGCAAGACGTGGGCGCCGGTGGGGAACCAGTTCGTGTACGACGGCGTTCCGGGCACCCACCAGTGGTACGACGGCACCCAGCATCCCTGGGAGTTCAAGCGGGTCTGGCATCTCGAGCCGTCGCTGACCGATCCGGACACCGTCTACGCGGGCGTTGAAGACGCGGCCTTGTTCCGCACGACCGACGGCGGGCAGACCTGGCAGGAACTCCCGGGCCTGCGCGGCCACGGCTCGGGTCCCAGGTGGCAGCCGGGCGCCGGCGGGATGTGCCTGCACACGATCGTCCAGGATCCGAGCCATCCCGGGCGGCTCTTCATCGCCATCTCGGCCGCGGGCGCATTCCGGACCGACGACGCGGGCAAGACATGGCGGCCGGTGAACCGCGGCCTGCGGTCCGAGATGCTCCCCGATCCGAAGGCCGAGGTCGGCCACTGCGTGCACCGCATCGCCATGCACCCGTCGCGTCCCGGCGTGCTGTTCATGCAGAAGCACTGGGACGTCATGCGCAGCGACGACGCGGGCGATTCCTGGCACGAGGTCAGCGGCAACCTGCCGACGGATTTCGGGTTCCCGATCGACGTGCACGCGCACGAGCGGGACACGATCTTCGTGGTGCCGATCAAGAGCGACTCGGAGCATTTCCCCCCCGACGGGAAGCTGCGCGTCTATCGCAGCCGGACCGGGGGGAACGAGTGGGAGGCGCTCACGAACGGCCTGCCGCAGCGGGACTGCTACGTCAACGTGCTGCGCGAGGCGATGGCCGTCGACTCGCTCGATGCCTGCGGCGTGTATTTCGGCACCACCGGCGGGCAGGTGTACGCCTCCGCCGACGCGGGGGACAGCTGGGCGCCCATCGTGCGAGACCTTCCGGCCGTGCTGTCCGTCGAGGTGCAGACGCTGGAATGATCCGGGTCGTGCTGCCGCAGCACCTCCGAAGGCTCGCGCAGGTCGACGGCGAGGTGCGGCTCGACGTCGACGGCCGGGTAACGCAGCGTGCGGTCCTCGACGCGCTCGAGGCGCGCTACCCCGCGCTGCGGGGGACGATCCGCGACCACATCACACAGCAACGCCGGGCGTTCGTGAGGTTCTTTGCCTGCGCGCAGGATCTGTCACACGAACTGCCGGACGCCCCGCTGCCCGAGGCGGTCGCGAGCGGGGCAGAGCCCTTCCTGATTATCGGGGCCATGGCGGGCGGCTGAGGAGGGAGAGCCGCATGCACAAGATCAGCCCGTTCCTGTGGTTCGATACCCAGGCCGAAGAGGCGGCGAAGTTCTATGTGTCCATTTTTGGGAACTCACGGATCGTGAGCGTGACCCGCTATGGAGAAGCCGGGCCCGGACCCAAGGGAAGCGTGATGACCGTCGTCTTTGAGCTCGAGGGGCAGCGGTTCATCGCGTTAAACGGCGGCCCCGAGTTCAAATTCACCGAGGCGATCTCGCTGTCCGTGGATTGCGCGACCCAGGCGGAAGTCGACAGGTTTTGGGAACAGCTCTCCAAGGGCGGAGCGGAAGGGCCGTGCGGCTGGC
>VBAN01000132.1 GCA_005882445.1 Candidatus Segetimicrobium genomatis
GGCGCCATGATCACCAGCTGGCAGTTCTTCTCGCTGGGAAACTTCCCGCAGTTGGCCACCACCCACGTCCCTTTCTTCAAGTTCAGCTGCTTAAGATCCATCCCTGACACCTCCCTTTACGGTTTGTGGTGCGCGTTGATCCTGGGCGAGCCAGCGGAACAGATTGCCCATCAGGTGGATCGCTTCGAAGTGCGCCTCGGCATCCTCGCCGGCGAGGATCTCGGCCTCCGCGCCCCAGTAGAGATCCCCGATCACCCGGCCCAGCACTTCCGGGTCGGCCTGTCCGGCGATGCCGTACTGGGCCAGCGCCTGTCTGGAGAGATCGGTGACGAGACGCCGCCAGTGGCCGATCATCTCCGTCACGCGCGTCTGGATCCGGGCATTGCTCAGGGCCTGCCCTCTCAACTCCCACAGCGCGCGCACGTACCCCGACCGCACGTCCCTTTTGAAATACTCGAGCGCCTGGGCCCAGATCTGCTCGAACGATCCGGCTTCCGCGTACATGGTCCGCTGGCGGGTGAGCAGGCGCTCGTTGACGAAATCGAGCACCTCCAGCATGAGGTTCTCTTTGCTCCCATAGTAGTAGTGGAGGAGGCTCTGGTTGACCCCGGCGCCCTCGGCAATCTTGCGCATCGAGATCTGGGTGTAGCCGACCTCCACGAGCGTCCGGTAGGCCGCCCCGAGGATCTTCTCCCGGGTGGACACGCTCTCAGAAGCGGCTGCGGGGCGATGGAGCATCCGATTCGGCCCGCGCCGGCGGGTATCCTGTCCTAGGTGCTCGGGAATGGCGCAATCCCCGCAAGATGGAGCACCGCCCACAGCACGAGCGCCGCCCCGACCGGCGCGGTCAGGTACCGGCCCCAGCGCGTCGTGCGTTCCGCGGCCATCAGGGTTCCCAGGGCAAGCATCCAGCCGAGATTTGCGCCGCCGACGGCGAACATCAGCAGCATCAGCGTCCAGCAGCAGCCCAGGCAGAACAGCCCGTGGCGCACCCCGAGCCGCAGGGCGTCGGCTCCGGCATGGCGGCCGCGCCAGTGCTCGACGAGGAACATGTAGGGGGACCGGCACTTCTCCAGGCACATGCGCTTGAGCGGCGTAAACTGGTACACGCCAGCCACGAGCAGGATGGCCGCGGCGATCCACGCCGACCGGGCCGCAAGCTGGGGGACCTCCTCCACCGCCTCGTGGACCCAGGCGTCCCCCCGGTACGCCGCCGCGCCGAAGAGCGCCCAGACACCCACGTAGCCCACGCCGAGCCGCACCACCAGCCCGCCGCGGTCGGGGCGTCCCGCGACCAGCCGGCGAAAAAGGTTGATGAGCGGCAGGCTGCTCGGCAGCATCATCGCCACGGTCATGAGGGTCCAGCCGAAGACGAACACGGCCAGCCGGGAGAGCGGAGACAGGGGCCCCACGCCGATCCCTCGGTGGCTGAGCAGTCCGGCGAACGGCGAGGCCCCCCACACGCCGAGCACCACCCAGGCGAAGGCCACGAGGGCCCAGAGCGACAGACGATACCATCGGGCATCGTCGGGCGTGCGGAGAACCCCGATCACGCGCCACTCCCTCGGGCTGCCTGCGCGCCGGTCACGGCCGCCTCTCCGCGGCCGTCTCCCGCGCTACCCCTCGAACGAGAACTCGCCGAGGATCGCGTTG
>VBAN01000134.1 GCA_005882445.1 Candidatus Segetimicrobium genomatis
CAGGCGGTCTTCGGGGGCCGTCATCTCCCGGGTCATCGTGACGATGCGGGCGCCGTGCAGCGTGAGGAGGGTGCGTCCTTCGGCGTCCCGCCCGAAGGCGTAGGGCTCCGGCCCCCGTTGCAGCGCCTCGAGGTACCCCGGGGGGAAGAAGTGGGTGTGCACGTCGATGATCATCAGCGTCCGAGCAGCCTCTCTAGGCCCGCGGCCTCCAGGGCACGACCACCCGCTCCAGCGCATCGATGGCCTCGCTGGACAGGTAGCCGAGGATCCCGATGACGATCAGCCCCGAGTAGAGCTTTTCCACGTCGAAGATCTGCCAGGCGTTCCAGATGAGGAAGCCCAGCCCGGCCCGGCTGGCGACGATCTCGGCGATGATGACGAGGATCAGGGCCAGCCCAAAGCCGAGCTTGATCCCGGCGAAAATGACCGGCAGGGCTCCGGGGAGCGCGATGGTGAGCAGGAAGTTGAGCCCCCGGGCCCCATAGTTGCGTCCCACGTCCATGTAGATGCGGTCGATCGTCAGGACCCCGACCATCGCGTTGATGAGCACGGGGAAAAACACCCCGATGGCGATAAAGACCCACTTGGCAAGCTCGCCGATCCCGAAGATCAGCATGATCAAGGGCAGGATCGCGCTCTTCGGGATAGGGTAGATGGCGGAGACGACCGGCATGCAGGTCATCCGGACCAGGGGGATGAGGCCCATGAGGACCCCGAGCACGATGGCGGGCAGGGTTCCCAGGACGAACCCCACCCCGATCCGCTCGAGGCTGATCCCGAGATCCGCCCAGAGCTCGCCGCTCTGCGCCGTCCCCCAGGCCGCAGCGAGGATGGCGGTGGGGGCCGGAAAGAAGCGGACGTCGATGAGGCGCGCCCGCGCCAGCCCCTCCCAGACGGCCAGGATGAGGAGCGGTGAGAGCAGGGGGAGCCCTCTAGGCGGACGGCGCGGCATCGCGCTCCCTGCCGACGCCCAGGAGGTTCCAGATCCGGGCGACGTGGCGGCCGTACTCCGGATCTTCCCGCAGAGCGATGACTCTTCTCGGCCGGGGGAACGGCACGTCGATCGTGCTCAAGATGCGCCCGGGGGCGGGCGACATCACCGCCACGCGGTCGCCGAGCGTGAGCGCTTCGTCGATGCTGTGGGTGACGAACACGATGGTCTTGTGGGTCTCCTCGAACAGCCACAGGAGCTCGTCCTGCAGGGCCAGGCGCGTCAGTTCGTCGAGCGAGCCGAAGGGCTCGTCCATCAAGAGGATCTCGGGATCGCTGGCGAACGCCCGGGCCACGCTGACCCGCTGCTTCATGCCGCCGGAGAGTTGGTACGGGTACGCGCCGGCAAACCGGGCCAGGCCCACCTTCTCGATGTACCGGGCGGCGATGCTGTCGCGGCGGGCGGCCTCCACCCCCTGCATGCGGAGCCCGTAGGCGACGTTCGACCGCACCGTCAGCCACGGCAGCGCAGACGGTTCCTGAAAGACCATGGCCGTCGGCGCCCGCCGGCCGCCGCTGCGCCGGATCTCGACCGTGCCCGCGGTCGTCCCCTCCAGCCCGGCCAGGATGCGGAGGAGGGTCGACTTGCCGCAGCCGCTGGGCCCGACGAGCACGTACAATTCCCCCTCCCGCACGTCCAGGTCGACGCTGCCGAGCGCCTCGACACGGCCGAAGCGGGTGGCAAAGTCCTTGCGCAGGCCGCGGATGCAGATCTTGAGCTCGGCGGTCACGGACGGAGGGGCCCGAGGGCGTCGCGCACGGAGGCCTTGTACGTCGGTGCAAGGAGAATCCCCTTCCGCACGCTCAGGGAATATGGGCAGGGCCGGCCCCGGCGGGGCGCGAAGAAGGACGCTGTATGGCTGCGCCCGCTGCCCTCCACCTGTGGACCGGGTGGCCCCACGTCCTCCGCGCCCAGCAATTTGATCCCGCCGCGCTGGACCGTGTCTTCCGGGAGGCCCGGCTCGCGGAGGAGATCATCAACAGCGGGGGGAGCAACCTCCTCAAGGGCAAGATCGTCCTGACGCTGTTCTACGAGCCCAGCACCCGGACCCGGCTGTCCTTCGAGTTTGCCACCTACCATCTCGGCGGGCGCGTGTTGTCCTCGGAGGCGGCGCGGGAGTTCTCCTCGGCCGCCAAAGGGGAGTCGATCGAGGACACGATCCGGGTGGTCTGCCGCTACCGGCCGGCCGCCATCGTGATCCGCCACTACGAGGAAGGCGCCGCGGAACGGGCGGCCGCCGTGGCCGCCGACCCGCGCACCGGACGGCCGATTCCGATCTTCAATGCGGGGGACGGGCCCGGGCAGCATCCCACCCAGGCGCTCCTCGATGCCTACACGATCTGGCGCGTCCGCGGCACCCTGGAGGGGGCGGCGGTCGCCGTTGCGGGCGATCTCCTCAACGGCCGGACCGCCCGCTCGCTGTGCTACCTGCTGGCCAAGTACCCGGGGGTGTCGTTCAAGCTGATCGCCCCGCGCCCCGTCCAGATGAAGGACGACCTGCTGGCCTACCTGCGCCGCCACCGGGTGCCGTTCGTCCAGACGGAGGACCTCGCGGCGGGCGTCCGGGACGTGGACGTGCTGTACGTGACCCGGATCCAAAAGGAACGGTTCGAAAACCAGAATATGGAGGCGTACGAACAGATCCGGGACGCGTTCTCCGTCACGTCCGACATCCTCTCGCACCTTCCCCAGAACGCGATCGTGATGCACCCTCTGCCGCGGGTTGAAGGCCCGCACAGCGAACTGCCGACATCGGTGGATGCGGATCCCCGCGTGATCATCTTCGACCAGACGGAAGCCGGCATGTACGTCCGGATGGGCCTCTTGAAACTGACCTGCGCGGTGGACCGGACGGCGAGCCGGATCGCCCGATAGGCCGGCCTGGGATCGTGAGGATGCCTCGCGCAGGCCGCAGGGTTCTGGCGGCGCTGGCGGCGGTCTGCGCCGCGCTCGTCTTCCCCCCGAAGGCCGGCGCGCATCCGCTCGCGGGCGGACCGGGGATGCCCGGCCGCGCGGCCCTCCGGTGGTCGGATTGGACCTGGGATCCGGCGATCGTGCTCGGGCTCGGGCTGACGGNNTTTTTGGACGGGCGTGCTCGCCCTGGCGGCCGCGCTGCTGTCTCCGCTCGATGCGGGAGCCGACCTCCTGTTCACGCTCCATATGGCGCAGCACATGCTCCTCCTGCTCGTGGCGCCGCCTCTGCTCGCGCTCGCCCTCCCTCCGGCCCTGATCGGCTGGCTCTACCGGCAGCCGCGTCTGGGGCGCCTGCTGCACAGCATCTGGTCGCCCGCCGCCTCGCTGATCCTGTTCAACGGGGTCCTCCTCCTCTGGCACCTGCCGTTTGCGTACGACGCGACGCTGCGGTCCGGTTGGGTCCATGCCGTGGAGCACGTGAGCTTCGTCGCCGTGGGGATGATCTTCTGGGGGGTCATCGTGTCCCCGGCCCCGAGGCTCGTCCGCGCGTCACTCGGGCTCCGGCTCGGCCTGGTGGTCGCGGCCGATCTCGTGAACTTTCTCCTGGGGTTCGGCCTCGCGTTCGCCGGCCGGCCGCTGTACGGCCACTATACCGGGGTCGCCCGGCTGTGGGGCCTCACCCCG
>VBAN01000135.1:0-1700 GCA_005882445.1 Candidatus Segetimicrobium genomatis
AGCGGCAGTTTACGGCCAACGTGGCGCACGAGCTGCGGACCCCGCTGACGATCCTCAAAGGCGAGCTGGAGGTGGCCCTTCGGCGGGAACGTCCGCCGGGAGTGTACCGCGCGGCCATGGCGAGCATGAAGCAGGAGGTGGACCGGCTCGTCCGCCTGGTGGAAGACCTGCTGATCCTGGCCCGGGCCGACTCGGGCGTCCTCAGGCTCGATCTCCGCGCCATCGCCGTGGACACCATGGTGCGGTGGGCCGAGGGCCAATTCCAGGCGGCCGCCGGCGAGAAAGCGATCGCGCTGGCGGTCGAGGGGACGGAGTCGCTGCGCGTGCTGGGGGACCTGGATTGGCTGCGGCAGGTGCTCACCAACCTCCTCGACAACGCGATCAGGTACACCCCGGCGGGAGGCACCATCCGCCTGACCTGGGATCGGGACGGCGCGTTTGCCCGGGTGCGGGTGATCGATATGGGGTGCGGGATCGCCGCCGAGGATCTGCCCCATCTGTTCGACCGCTTCTATCGGGCCAACCGGGTCCGGGCCCAGGCGTCCGGCGGGAGCGGGCTCGGCCTGGCCATTGCGCAGTCGATCGCCAAAGCGCACGGGGGCCGGATCGACATAGAGAGCCGGATTGGATCCGGGACGACCGTGACCGTCTGGCTGCCCCTGGCGGATGCCATCGAGACGGAACCCGCGCCGGGCGACCGCTGAGCGCGCGCTCTACGGGCCGGCGCGCCGGCTCAGCGCGACGCGGACGCGGGACTAGTGGGCGTTCGTGGGCGTCCGGACGACCACCACTTCGCTGCGCGCATATTCCTTGTCGCCAGTGAATAGCGAACAGGTCACCGTGACGTGCTCTGCCCCGACCTCCTTCACCCGCCCCCGGAGCGTGAGGGTGCCTCTGATCAGCGGCGGGCCCAGGATGATGATCCGCAGGGATGTTGCCGCGTACCGGAACGCCGGCCCGGCTCCCAGGGGCCGGCCCGACGGCTGCTGCGCGGCGGCCGTGGCGGCGCCGATGCTGTGGCTCGCGATCAGGTCCGTGATGGTCAGCCCGTCGAGGCCTTCCTGAGCCCCTCGTCCGGCGACGGCCCTCGGCTCCCACGTGCAGACGTTCTCTTCGCTCGATAAAAAGCTAGTGAGGTGCCACCCTCGTATGCTGTAGTTCGCACACTGGCACCGGTAAATGCGCTGGCCGGCCTGTTGGTCGATCAATTCCTCCTGCTTCATGACAGGAGGCGGCGCGGCACGCAAACGTTCCCCCGCTTCCTGTACGCGGAGGAGGGCTGCGCCGCCGGATTCCCCCCCGTGCTTTCGGACACCGCAGGAGGGATGCGCCGAGGGGATTCTTCCTGCCTTCATCCAAGGAGCTGAAAAATACGCAAAAATGATCATCCTTCGATGATCGCCCGGACACAAACGAACCATCCGTTCGATGGTCTTCCCCAGACGATCGACGCCGGCGCCCAAGGGATCCTTTGCGTCCCGTCGAACCCGTGCGCGAGTTCTCCTATTCGCGCGGCTTCCAGGAGGGGCATGACATGAAGGTCGGGGTGGTCTTTCCCCAGACCGAGATCGGCCGGGATCCCACGGCCGTGGCCGACTTTGCCCGCGCGGCCGAAGAGACGGGGTACCACCACCTGGTCGTCTACGATCACGTCCTGGGCGCGGTGCCTCGGGGGACCGGGTGGATCGGGTACACCCACC
>VBAN01000135.1:1817-10202 GCA_005882445.1 Candidatus Segetimicrobium genomatis
CGCCGCGTGGAGTTGGTCACCGGGATCCTGGTGCTCCCCCAGCGCCAGACGGCGCTGGTGGCGAAGCAGGCCGCCGAGGTCGACGTGCTGAGCGGCGGGCGGCTGCGGCTGGGCGTCGGCGTGGGGTGGAACAGCGTCGAGTATGAGGCGCTGGGGCAGGACTTCCACTCCCGGGGCGCGCGCATCGAGGAGCAGATTGCCGTTCTGCGCGCCTTGTGGACGCAGGAGGTCGTGACGTTCGAAGGCCGATGGCACCGGATCACGCAGGCCGGGCTCAACCCCCTCCCCGTGCAGCGCCCCATTCCCATTTGGATGGGCGGGGAGAGCGACACCGTCTTGCGAAGGATCGCCCGCCTTGCCGACGGCTGGCTCGCGGGAGGAACGCTGCGCACGCCGGCCACCCGGCTTCCGGAAACGCCCGGTGGGTATCCGGCCATGGTCGACCGGCTGCGCCGCTACGCGCTCGAGGCCGGACGCGATCCGGCGGCGATCGGGCTGGAGTGCCGGATCAACTACGCCGCCGGGCCGGCGGAGTGGACGCGGCTCGCAGCGGAGTGGCGGCGCGTCGGAGGGACCCACCTCAGCGTCAACACCATGCGGGCGGGCCTGGCCTCGCCCGGAGCGCATCTCGAGGCGATTCGCCGGGTCTGGGAGGTCCTGGCGGGCGCATCCTGAGGGCATGTACCTTACGTTAACGGAAGGTGGTTGACACCCACGTCAGGTTGTCCGTAGAATGAAAAAGAATTTGGCGTCGGCGCCTCAGGAGGACAACCGGTGACGACCTTCTATCAAATCGGCGAGGTGTGTCAGCGGAGCGGGCTCACGCAGCGGGCGCTCCATTATTACGACGAGATCGGCCTCCTCGTGCCCAGCGAGCGGCTGACCGGTGGCCAGCGGCTGTACACCGTGACCGACCTCGAGCGCATCGAGCGCATCAAGAACCTCAAGCGGCTGCTCGGGTTGTCCGTGAGCGAGATCAAGCGGATGCTGGACGCCGACGAGGCGCGTGCCCGGTATCTCACGACCGCCCAGACCACGTCGGACCCCGGACGCCGCCACAAGGCGGTGGAGAGCGCGCTGCGGGTCACCGAGGACGAGCTGCAGTCGGTCCGCGAGAAAGTCCAGCAGCTGGCACAGCTTCAGCGGCAGCTCGAGCGGCAGGTCAGGGAGATCCGCAGGCTCGGCGCCGCGGCCCCTGCGGGGGGATCGCCGGCTCCTGAAGGGATAGGCGGGCGCTCGTGACGCGCGGGTCCTAGATCTGGATCCCGTCGGTCGTTGCGGCTTTGGGCCTGGGCCTGGTCCTCGGGCGCGGCACGGCTCCCGTCCCTGCCGGCAAACCGGCCGGCGCCGACCCTCCCCCGGCCGCCTCGCCCAAAAGCCGGACTCCGGCGCCGCCGCTTGTGGGGGTGGCGCATCCCAAGCGCGTCACGATTCCGCTCACACTCTCGCTGACGGCCAACATCTCCTCGCTCAGGACCGCCGTCCTCTACTCGAAGACCGCCGGCTACCTGGAGACGGTGACGGTCCGGCCCGGGGACCCCGTGAAGACCGGACAGCTGGTGGCGGTGGTCGACCACGCCCAGCTCGACGCCCAGTTGGTCCAGGCGGACGCCACGGCGCTGGCCGCGCAGTCCGGCGTTCAGACCGCGGTGGTGGCGGTCGCCACCGCCCATGCGCAGCTGGTCAACGCCGAGGCCCAGGTCCAAAACGCCAAGGCCGGGGTGGTCAAGGCCCGCGCGCAGCTGCAGAACGCGCAGGCGACCCAGGCCCGGATCGCGGATCTGGTCCGGCAGGGCGCGTCCGCGCAGCAGACGCTCGACGATGCCGTCGCCCAGGTCCAGGCCGCCCAGGCGAACCTCGACGCCGCGGATGCCCAGGTCGCCCAGGCCGACGCGCAGGTCGCGGCGGCGCGGCAGCAGGAGGCCTCGGCGGCCATGCAGGTGCAGACCCAGCGGGCGCAGGCGGCGTCTCAGGCGGCCGCGTTGCAAAACGCGCGCCTCGCCGTGGCCAACGCCACGATCACCGCTCCTTTTGACGGCATCGTCGTCAGCCGGAGCCTCGATCCGGGCGCGTACGTCACGCCCGGCACCTCCACCCCGATCGTGACGATCGCCGACCTCGCCCAGATCGATGTTCTCGTCAACGTCACGGAGGTGCAGATCGCCGCGATTCAGCGGGGCGCCCCTGTGCAGGTCACGGTCGACGCCTATCCGGATCGGACGTTTCGAGGCAAGGTCAGCCGGATCGCCGGCGGGGCGGACCAGATCACCCGCACGGTGCAGGTGGAGATCGACATCGCCAATCCCGGCCAGCTGCTACGTCCCGGGATGTACGCCACCGCCCAATTGTCGGCGGGAGCGGACAAGGACGTCCTGGTCGTACCGCTGGGGGCGCTGGTCACCGTCGGCGATCAGCACTTCGTGTGGGTGGTCAAAGACAGCGCGGTCACTCAGCAGCCGGTGACCGTCGGCCGCGCCACCGGAGAAGTGGTCGAGATCACGGGGGGCCTCAGCGAGGGCGACCAGATCGTCGCCCGCGGAGCCGATCTCGTCCGTGAAGGCCAGCGGGTCCGGGCGGTCCCCGTCGCCGGCCTCTAGGAGGGGTCAATGTTCCTGACCCGCGGAGCCACCCGCAACCCTGTCTTCGTCCTGATGGTCAGCATCGCCGTCGTGGTGCTGAGCCAGATCGCCCTGTCCCGGCTGCCGACGGACCTGTTCCCAAGGATCACCATCCCCGTGATCACGGTGAACACGAACTACCAGCGCGCAAGCCCGGAGGCGGTCGAGCGCACCGTCACCTACCCGATCGAGCAGGCCGTCACCCGGGTGGCCGGGGTGCAGCAGATCCTCTCGAGCACGCGGCAGGGAAACAGCGACATCATCCAGGGCGTCCAGCGGGTCATGCGGAACCTTCCTACCGGAGTCAGCCAGCCCTTCATCTCTAAGTTCGATATCTCCAACATCCCGGTCGTGCAGGTGGTGGTGGGAGGCGGAGGGCTCGACGCGCGCCAGTTGTACGATCTCGCCTACAACACCATCGAGCCGCAGCTCGAGCGCCTGCCGGGGGTCTCCCAGGCCTTCGTCAACGGCGGGCTGGTGCGGCAGTTCAACGTCAGCGTGGATCCCAACAAACTGGTGGCGGCGGGCCTGACGCTGCCGGACGTCCAGAACGCCATCGTCAAGTACAACGCGCTCATCCCGTCCGGCAGCCTCCGCAACACCCGCATCGACTACCAGCTGAACGTGCCCTCGCTCCTGCAGAGCGTCCCGGCGATCCAGGACGTCGTCATCACGACGCACGGCGGCGTGCCGGTGCACATCCGGGACGTCGCGCAGGTGGCGGACGCCGCCGCCGACCAGACCCAGATCGTCCACGTCGACGGCCGGCCGGGCGTGCTCATGTTCGTCGCGCGCCAGCCCGACGCCAACACCATCGAGACGGTCAACCAGATCCGCGCCGCGCTCCCGCGTCTGACCGGGGTGCCGCCCGGCGTGGCGCTGTCGCTGGGCTTCGATCAGTCCCGGTACATCCGGTCCGCCATCCAGACCCTCGGGCGCGAGGCGATCGTCGGCGCGGCCCTGACGTTCGTCGTCGTCCTGGTGTTCCTGCGGAGCCTCTGGAGCCTGGTCATCGTCGGGCTCGGGATCCCGCTGTCCGTGTCGAGCGCCCTGCTGCTGCTCTACTTCACCGGCCAGACCCTCAACGTCTTCACCCTCGGCGGGCTCACGCTGGCGATGGGGCGTCTGGTGGACGACGCCATCGTGGTGCGGGAGAACATCACACGCCATCTCATGGTTCCCGGCCGCTCCGTGCTCGAGGCGGTGGTGACGGCCACGCAGGAGGTGGGGCTCCCGGTCCTGGCCTCCACCGCGTCGACGATCGCGGTATTTTTCCCGGTGGTCTTCCTCAGCGGGATCGCCCAGCGGCTGTTTGTGCCCATGGCGCTGACCATCATCTTCGCCCTCGGCGCCTCTTACGTGGTGTCGATGACGATCGACCCGGTGCTGAGCACCAAGCTGCTGCGCGCGGGCGTGCCGAAGACAGAGGGCGGCGGCATCGTGGCGCGGTTCAACCGCTGGAGCGAGGGGCTGATGGAAGGCCTCGACCTCGGCTATCAGCGCGCGCTCGGGTGGACGCTCCGGCACCGCGCGGCGGTCCTGGCGGGGACCGGGGTGGTCTTTGTGATCTCCGTGGCCGCCGCGCGGGGCATCGGGACGGAGTTTTTCCCGGCGACCGATGAGAGCCAGTTCCAGATCAACCTCGAGGCCCCACAGGGGACCGCGGTGCAGGTGACCTCCGTGATCGCCGAGCAGGTGGTCGGGATCGTCCGCCAGGTCGCCCCCCCGCGCGACATCGTGACCATCTACACGAACGCCGGAATCCCATCGGCGGGCGGTGGGTTCGGCGGGAACGCGGGGACGAACGCCGCGAACGTCCAGGTCCGGCTGGTGCCGCCGACGCAGCGCCGCGAGTCCCAGGACGATCTTGCCAACAGCATCCGCCGGGCGCTTGCGGGCAAGTTCCCCGGGATCCAGCTGTTCGTCCGGACCGGCGGGCTCCAGAACCGGGTCGTCAACTTCGGCTCGGCGGCGCCGATCGATATCCAGCTCCTGGGGTTCGACCAGCAGGTCGGCGCGCAGTTTGCCCGGGAGGTCGCGGGGATCGTCTCGGCGACCCCCGGCACCGCCGATGTGCAGATCACCCCGCGCGGTCAGTACCCCGCCTTCACCGTGACTCTGAACAGCGAGAAGGCGGCCCAGCTCGGCCTGGCCACGACCACGGTCGCCAACGCCATCGACATGGCGATGGCGGGGAACGTCGGGACCGCCAGCCAGCTCATCGACCCGGTCACGGGGAACGAATACAATATCGTCGTCCGGCTGATGGACCAGTACCGGAGCCACCCCGAAGACCTGGCCAACGTGCCGCTGGCCGTCCTCGCCGACCCGGGACCGGGGTCGGCGCCGACAACCGGGCCGCTGGTGCCGGTCCGTGTCCGGGACGTCGCCCGGATCGCGCTCGGCAGCCAGCCCCTCCAGATTAGCCGCAAGAACGAGCAGCGGGTGATCGATGTCACCGCGAACGTCATCGACCGCCCGCTCGGGGCGGTCTCGCAGGAAATCGCCGGCCGGCTGAACCAGCTGCCGTTTCCCCCGGGGTTCACCTACCACATGGCCGGGCAGACCGAGCAGCAGCAGAGCGCCTTCGGCAGCCTCGGGTTCGCGCTGGGCCTGGCCCTCATGCTTGTCTACATGATCATGGCGTCGCAGTTCCAGTCGCTCGTGGACCCGTTTGTGATCATGTTCACCGTGCCGTTGGGGATCATCGGCGTGATTTGGATGCTGCTGCTCACCCACACGACGCTGTCGATCATTTCTTTCATGGGGGTGATCACGATGGTGGGGGTCGTGGTCTCGAACGGCATCCTGCTCGTCGACTACTCGAACAAGCAGCATCATCGCCATGATCCCGATGGCCGTCGGCTTCGGCGAGGGCGCCGCGACGAACATGCCGCTCGCCCGCGCCGTGATCGGCGGGCTGACCGTCTCGACGGGTCTGACCCTGCTGTTGATCCCGACCCTCTACGTCTTCTTCGAGGAGCGGTTCCCGCGTCGATCCCATAAGGCGTCATGACGAGCCCGACCGAATCGCCGCGGGGGGAACTGCTGATCGAGGGGCTCTCCGTCACGATCCCCAAGCCGGCCGGCGAGATCCGGGTCTTGGAGGACGTCTCGCTCGACGTGCCCGCCGGCCGGGCGGTCGCGCTGGTGGGCGGGTCCGGCGCGGGCAAGTCGATGACGGCCTGCGCCGTGTTGAAGTTGTTCCCGGTCCCCGCGAAGATCACCGCCGGAAAGATCCTCCTCGCCGGGACCGATCTCGTCCCGCTGCCCGAGCGCGCGATGCAGCCGTATCGCGGCCGGCGGATCGCCATGATTTTCCAGGAGCCGGGCTCCGCGCTCGACCCGGTGATGTCGGTCGGCGACCAGGTGATGGAAGGAATCGTCGCCCACCTGGGCCGGCGGGGCGCGCGGGAGCGGGCGGCCGAAGCCCTTACCCGGGTCGGGCTGGATCCCGCGCTGCTTCGCCGGTATCCCCACGAACTGTCGGGCGGGCAGCGGCAGCGCGTCCTCGTCGCGGCCGCGATCGCGCCCGGGCCCGAACTGCTCATCGCGGATGAACCCACGGCCGCCCTGGACGTGACCGTCCAGGCGCAGATTCTCGATCTGCTCGGGCGGCTGCAGCGCGACCTGGGGATGTCGCTCCTGCTCATCACCCACGACCTGGGGGTCGTTGCCCAGACCTGCGATCGGGTCCACGTGATGCGCGCCGGGCGCATCGTCGAGTCGGCGGAGACCCGGCAGCTCTTCGCCGCCCCCCAGCACCCCTACACCCGGATGCTGGTGACCGGGGCCCAGCGGCTGGGCCTTTGGGCGGAGTGACGCGGGCTCCGGGCGGCCGGCTGACGCTGCTGGCGCCGCTGCGTCACCGCAACTTTCGTCTCTTTTTCGCTGGCCAGCTCGTCTCCCTGATCGGCAGCTGGATGCAGACCGTCGGCCAAGCGTGGCTGGTCCTCAGCCTGACCCGCTCCCCATTTCTCCTTGGCGTGATCAGTGCGCTGCAGTGGTCCCCGGTGCTGCTGCTGTCCCTCCCCGCGGGGGTTGTGGCGGACCGGGTGCCGAAGCGGACCCTGATCCTGATCACGCAGACGATGCTGCTCCTGCTCGCGCTGTGCCTCGGGGTATTGACGACGGCGGGCGTCGTCCGCTACTGGCACGTGGCGGTGCTGGCCGCGCTCCTGGGATCGGTGAACGCCTTCGACGTCCCCGCCCGGCAGGCGTTCATCGTCGAGATGGTCGGCGGGACGGAGGACCTCCCCGGAGCGATCGCCCTGAACTCCTCGATCTTCAACAGCGCGCGGCTGATCGGGCCGGGCGTCGCCGGCGTGATGATCGCCGCGTGGGGCGTGGGGACGGCGTTTCTGGCCAATGCCGCCAGCTTTCTCGCCGTCATTGCCGCGTTGGGCGCGATGCGGGTGCAGTCCACGGTTCGGGTCACCCCGGGGGCCGGGCTGCTGATGCACATCGCCGAGGGCGTGGGATTTATCCGGTCCTCCAGCGCGGTGTCCAGCGTGCTGGGCGAGCTCGGCGTGCTGAGCCTCTTTGCCATGAACTTCAATATCGTGGTCCCGGTGCTTGCGCGGATTCAGCTCCACCTCACCGCGCGCGGCTTCGGATTCCTCATGGCCGCCCAAGGGGCGGGGGCCCTGGCCGCCTCGCTGATCGTGGCCGGGACGTGCGCCCGCGGCCCTCGGCCGTCGTATCTCGTCTGGGGCGCCGTGTTCCTCTGCACGGGGTTGATGGCGCTCAGCCGGGCCACCCGACCCGGCGTCGCCGGCGCCGAACTGTTTCTGGCGGGGTTGGGGACGGTCATGTTCACCGCCACCGCGAACAGCACGGTGCAGATGGAGACCCCCGACGCCCTCCGGGGACGCGTGATGAGCATGTACGCCCTCGTCTTCAACGGGCTGGCCCCCTTCGGGGCGTTGATGATGGGTGGGATCATCGGCACGTGGGGGCTCCCGGTGGGGCTGATCGTCGGGGGTGGGGTGGGGCTCGCGGGGACGCTGGGGGTGCGCGGGATGCTGAAACGGTCCCGCGAGCCGGTCGCGGTGCCCGGGTGATCGGTTCGGGTTCGAGCGCGCGCTGAGGCCGGCTCCGGCGGGCGGGGAGGTCCCCGATGCAGGTCGAGTTGGAGATGAGCGCGGTTGGAGCTTCATGGCGCTGGACGCCCGCGGTGCGGGCGGTCCTCAACGGCGGATGGACGGGGCGGGACATGGCCGCCGTGCGGGCGCACGTCGAGGAGATGCGGGCCCTGGGGGTCCCGGCGCCTACGGAGGTGCCGATCGTCTTCCCCGTCGCGCGCGCGATGCTGACGCAGGGGGATCGGGTGGAGATCTACTCGCCGCAGAGCTCCGGGGAAGTCGAGTACGTGCTCGTGGCGACCCGGGAGCGCGTCGCCGTGACCGTAGGGAGCGATCATACCGACCGTCAGGTCGAGGCCACTTCGATCGAGCTGTCAAAGCGGATCTGTCCGAACGTGATGGCCCGCGGGGCGTGGGACTACGCGGAGGTCCGCGATCATGCCGATGACCTCGTCCTCCGCGCGTGGGTCAGGGAGCAGGGTGCCTGGCACCTCTACCAGGAAGCGCCGGTCGGGGCGCTGCTGCCCCCCGACTACTGGCTCGGCCGCCTCAAGGGCCGGCTGCCCTCCTCCGGCGCCGTTGTCCTGTTCTCGGGGACCATCCCGACCCGGGGCGGCGCCCTGCGGTACGGGGACGGGTTTCGGGTGAGCCTGGAGGACCCCCGACTCGGGCGCTCCATCGTT
>VBAN01000136.1 GCA_005882445.1 Candidatus Segetimicrobium genomatis
CCTGCGGAAGGGCGGCGCGCACAGCAAATGCAAAGACTTCGGGTTCTCGTTGTCGACGACACCACCCTGATGCGTCAGGGCATCAGGAGCCTCCTCGAGAAGCGGGAGAACATCGAGTTCGTGGGCGAAGCCTCGAGCGCCCAGGAAGCGGCCGACATGGCGGAAAGCCTTGTGCCGGACGTCATCCTGCTGGATCAGGACATGCCCGGGCTCGACAGCGTCATCGCGATCAGGCTCATCAAGGAGCGCCTCCCGAAGACCGAGATCATCGTACTGGCCGAAGACACCAACGACGAGGAATCGTTTCGGACCCTGGAGGCCGGGGCGACGGGCTATGTCCTCAAGGACATTGATCCGGAGAACCTCCTCCGGGCGATTGAGGGCGTCTGCAACGGCAGGACGCTCATGCATCCGCACATCGCCCGGCAGCTGGTGGAGCGGTTTCGGACGCTGGCGCGGGAGAAGAACGGCAAGGATGGCCTCTACCTCGGCGGTCTCACGACCCGCGAGCTCGAGATCTTGCTGGAAATGACCCGGGGGGCAACCGACCGGGAGATCGCCCGCAAGACCTTTATCAATACGACAACCGTCAAGAGCCACATCCGCTCGATCTTCCGCAAGATCGGCGCGAAGAATCGGACCCAAGCCGTCGTCTACGTGCTCAAGAACGGGCTGGTCCACTAACTGGGCTGCTGGTCCGGCGATTCTGAGATCCAGGCGTTCGTCTGCGTGTTCTGGGGGAGGGGGAAAGATCGTGGCTGAGCGGCATGTCACCGTCAAGGCCGGAGGGGATGGGAGCCCGCCGTCCGCGTCGTCGGTCGGGATACCATTCGCGTACAGGTCGTCCATCTGGAGAGTGAAGGGGCTGTACTTTACCGGCACCCCATCCGGGGGCCGGGAACTCTGGTGGATTCTGGGGGCGCACGACCCCGAGGGGCCCGGGATCGACAGCGGAGGGGAGCGATGAGACCGAGGATGATGCGGGGAGGAGCGGCGGCACTGGTACTGGGGCTCGTGTTGATGACGATTGTCCCGTCCACCAAGGCCCAAGACTACACGGTTGGCCCGGGAGACGCGCTGGATATCTCAGTCCTCGGCGAGTGGAATGCCCCGGCAGTTGTCGACCCGGATGGGAAGATCGTGATCCCGCTCGCGGGCGAGATCCCGGTCAGCGGTCTCACCCTGTCCCAGGTGACCGAGAAGGTGACGGTGGCCCTCAAGCCCTTCATTCGGGATCCCCAGGTCATGGTCTCGATCCGTCAGGCGGCGAACCGCAAGCAGCTCGTGTACCTCCTCGGCCAGGTCCTCCACCCCGGAGCCTATGAGATCCCCGGCTATGAGGTTCAGAGGCAGTGGACAGTGGCGGAACTCATCGCGGTCGCCGGCGGGCCGCTGCCCGGAGCCGCTCTACAAAAGGCGATTGTCATGAGAAAAGACACATCGATTCCCGTCGACCTCGAACAGCTCATCGTCGAGGGGAACGCATCGGCGAACGTGTCCCTCAGTGCCGGGGACGTCGTCATCGTGCCCGAGTCGAAAAACCGCGTGACGGTCATGGGCGGGGTCCTGAAGCCGGGCCCGTATCTGTTCAAGGAGGGGGACCACGTCGTCGACGTCCTCTCCGCCGTGGGAGGTCCCACGCCGAAAGCGGTGCTCGCGAATATCGGCGTGGTGCGGCTGGAAGGGGCGAAGCCCGCCGTGAAACCGGTCAACCTGGACAAGTTCTACAAGTCCGCGGATACCGCTCAGAATGTGACCCTCCAGGCCGGAGATGTCGTGTACGTGCCGGAGCAGGGCGGAATGAGTTTCGGGGAGCTTCTGAGCTCCTTTAATGGCCTCGCGTACATCTTCTTGCTGCTGAAGTAAGGGGGCCGATCAACATGGAGTTTTGGGCGTATTACCGGATCCTCAAGCGACGGCGCTGGCTTCTGGTCGCCGCGCTGCTCGCCGCCATCGTGGTGGCGATCGCGGCCAACCGGCCCCAGGTGGGGGATTTTGACTCCTCCGCGAATCTCTCCGTCCCCTCGATGCAGCGGTTCTTCTTCGTCTACGGGACGCAGGGCTCCCAGAATCTCGCCGTCGACCGGACGCCACAGGCGCTGGACCTTGTCCGGGGCCGGGATCTGGCCGAGCGGGTCGTCCAGCGGTTCAACCTCAGCATGCGTCCAGACGAGCTCCAGCGGAGGCTCATAGTCGAGAAGGACCCGACGCTCAATCTCATCCGCGTCTCGGTGTCGGGCAAGACGCCCGCCGAAGCGGTAGGGTTGACGAACGCCGTGGCGGACACCGCGGCGTCGTATGACCAGGAACTGCAGCGCCGCGAAGCCACGCTGGCCCGAGAGTTTATCGAGAAGCAGGCGGACGGGGTCGCGACGAACCCCCGGGGTGCGGAGGACGCGCTCCTCGACTTTCAGCAGCAGAACGGAGTCGCCCTCGCCACCCCGGTGAACGCGGAGGTCGCGGGTCTCGAGACGCAGGCCCGGCAGGTGGACCTCTCCTTGGCGGAGATCGACGCGAGGTTGACCGCGGATCGTGCGCAGCTGCACTCGCAGGCCGCGACAAGGTCCGACAAGGAGATCACGGAGAATCCGATCGCGCAGATCCTGCGCGGGCAGCTCGTGCAGCTGGAGGTGGCTCTGACCTCTGAACTGGCCACACACACGGAGCGATACCCCTCCGTGGTCACCACCAAGGCAAAGATCCAGGCCATCAAAGACCGTTTGAAGGATGAGTTGAGCAAGGTTGTCTCGACGGAAAAAGTGGCCTTCAACCCCATCTACGACGCGATCGCCAGAGACGTGATCAATCTGGAGGCCGAGAAGGTCGCGCTCCAGGCGAAGAGAGAGGGCCTCCGGCAGGGCCTCGTTCGGATGACCCGGGCGTTGCCCGACACCGCCCAAAAGCAAATCGAGCAGTCCCGGCTGGTGAGAAGTGTCGACATCCAAAGCAGGGTCTTCGCCAACCTGCAGGCTCAGGTCACCGATGCAAGGCTCAAAGAGCAGGAAGTGCAGGTCCTCGGGAGCCTGACGGTCGTGGACCAGGCGCGCACGGCGCGCCGGGCCCCGTTCCGAGGGCTGCAGTTCAAGGTCACGCTCGCCTCCGTTCTTGGCGTGTTGGGCGGTGCCGGCTTAGCATTTTTCCTGGAGTACCTCGACGATACGCTCAGAACCCCGGAAAACGCCGAGCGCCTGTTGGGAGTCCCCGCCTTGGTCGCGGTGCCGTTCCACAATCCTCCGTTCGACGAAGCCTACCGGCTGCTTCGGGTCAACGTCGAAGCCAAGAAAAACGGGAACGGAAGGGGGAAAGGCGGGGGCGGAGGCGCCTTTGTCGTCACCTCGTCGAGACCCCGGGAGGGTTCCTCCACCGTGGTCGCCAACCTGGCGCGCGCTTTCGCCCGGGCGGGCCGGCGCACGATCGTGGTCGACGCGGCGCTCAGACAGCCTGTCCAGCACGTCAATTTCCTGGTGGCGAATTCGAAGGGGCTGACCGAGGTGCTGAGAGGGGAGGCCGCGCTCGATGATACGCTCGCGCCGACCACAGTACCCAACCTGTCGGTGCTCCCCAGCGGTGCCATGCGGCCGGGGGCGGACGAGCTGCTGGGATCGACAGCCATGGCAGATGTGCTCGCCGAGCTGAGGCAGAGGGCGGACGTGGTTCTGGTCGATACGCCCGCCGCCGGCGCTTCCACGGATGCCATCACCGTGGCCCGGTTCGCGTCCGGAGTCCTCCTCGTGCTCGACGCCCGCCGGCGGGCTCCCCTGGGGGTCGCGGAGCAGGTGAAGAGCCAGCTCGCGCGGGTGGGCGCCAAGGTGCTCGGGCTCGTGGTGACCAAGGTCCGTCCCGATCTCGTCCACAGTTACGTGTTCCAGGAGCGCCTCGATGCGCCGCCCAGGCGCCTGCGGCTGCCCCCTCCTCCTCCACTGGCGGTTTCGGTCTCGGGGGCGGTGGTGCTCTTCTTCGTCCTGGGCGTCCTCGCCGGGCTCGCCGTGAAGGCCGCGCAGACCTCGGGAGTCTTGCTTTCGATCTGGACCACCGCGGCACAATTGGGAGGTCGCGTCCCGTGAAGATGCTGGAGTCGTCGCTCGAGCTCAAGATCCAGGGCCGAACGGCCCGGGTAGGAATCATCGGCCTCGGCTACGTGGGCCTTCCACTGGCGGTCGAGGCCGCGAAGGCGGGCTTTTCCGTGCTCGGGGTGGACACGGACGCTGTCAGGGCCGCGGGGGTTAACCGCGGGGAGTCCCACATCGCCGACGTCCACACCCAGGTTGTCCGCCGCCTCGTCGAAAGCGAACGGCTCGCAGCCGCGGCAAGCTATGATGCCCTCCGCGGCGCGGACGTCCTGATCATCTGCGTCCCGACGCCTCTCACGAAGAGCAAAGAACCGGATCTCTCCTACGTGGTCGCCGCGGCGAAGGGCTGCGTGCCGGTCTTGCGGCGGGACTGCCTCGTGGTCTTGGAAAGCACCACCTATCCGGGGACCACCGTCGAGGTCGTCAAGCCTGCGCTGGAGGCAAGCGGGCTCCGGGCCGGGTCCGACTTTCACCTGGCGTTCTCCCCCGAGAGGATCGATCCGGGCAACAAGACCCACGCGTTCCGGGACATCCCCAAGATCGTGGGCGGGCTGACCCCCGCGTGCACGCGCGCCGTCCAGACGTTCTATGAGCAGATCGTGAAGCGGGTCGTCGTCGTGTCCTCGCCGACGGTCGCCGAGATGGCCAAGGTCTACGAGAACGTGTTCCGCAACGTGAACATCGCGCTGGTGAACGAACTGACCCTGCTCTGCAACCGCATGGGCGTGGACGTCTGGGAAGTCATCGACGCGGCCGCCACCAAGCCCTATGGTTTCATGCCCTTCTATCCCGGGCCGGGCGTCGGCGGCCACTGCATCCCGGTCGATCCGTACTATCTGTCGGCCAAGGCGCGCGAGTACGACTTCCACGCCCGGTTCATCGAACTGGCCGCCACGGTCAACGACAGCATGCCCTACTATGTCCTCTCCAGGGTCACGGGGGCGCTTGGGGCAAGGGGCAAGACGCTGCGCGGAGCCAGGATCATGGTCCTGTCGCCTTCCCTCAAGATCATCCAGCTGCTGGAGAAGCCCGGCGCCGTGGTGACCTACCACGATCCGCACGTCCCGTCGATCACCCTCACCAGCCCGGGCGAAACCATCTATTCGGTGCCGCTGACCGACGAGACGTTGTCAAAAGTCGACTGCGTCATCCTGGCCACCGACCACAGCGACATCGATTACCAGCGACTCCTGGACAAGGCCCCGCTTATCATCGATACGCGAAACCGGCTGCGCGGCAATACCAACTCGCACGTAGTGAGGCTCTGATGAGGGGTGAGGGGCCATCTCCGCGGGCCCTCCTCTGGTCAATCTTTGTGTTCGCCCTCGTGGTGCGCCTCGCGGTTACCGCCGGAACGATCGGGCTCTCCACCCCGGCTGCCGCGGAGCCTGCCTCCGATAGCCGGATCCACATGAACCTGGTCCAGAATCTTCTCAATGGGCACGGGTTCAGCTATAACGGCGTGCCCACGGCCATAACACCTCCCCTCTACATCTTTTTTCTTGCAGGTCTCTACACGTTGTTTGGCCACCCGGCACCGGTCCGCGTGGTCCAGGTCCTCCTGGGAGCTGCCAGCTGCGTCCTCTTGTATGCGACCGGGCGGAAAATGTTCAACCCCGCAACGGGCCTCATCGCGGCAGTGCTCTTGAGCATGTCCCCAGTGCTCGTCTACATCGGAGGCCTCCACCTGACCGAGAATCTGTTCCTGCCCTTGTTGCTACTGTTCCTTTGGTTGTCAACGTACGTTGCAGAGCAGCCCACTGGTATCAGTGTTGCGGGATTGGGCATCCTGCTCGGTCTTGTCGCTCTCACGCGCGCCGCGTTTGTTTCCTTCCTGCCATTTGTGCTCATTTGGGCGGTCACCCTCTGGGGAGTTCGCAATCCCCTTGCTTATCGCGTTTACGGGCTCGCAGCAATCAGCGCCAGCCTGGTCATCATGCCCTGGACCGTTCGCAACTACGTCGCGCTTGGGGCCGTTGTGCCGGTTCAGAGCAATTCGGGGATGATGTTCTGGGCAGGAAACAATCCACATGCCGCGGGAGGCTGGATCTGGCCTGGGAGCGAGACGTGGACGGCCGGCTCACCCCCGGACGATGGGATGTATGGGTGGCGCGGCCTGACCGTAGACCAGGACAACCAGAGGTACATGCGGGCGGCGATCACCTGGATACGCGAACATCCGCGTGACTATCTCGAGTTGCTGGGACGAAAGCTCGTCCGACTCTATGGGTTCACCCGGGCCGAAGATGCAGGGGCCCTGCAAGTCCCTCCCACCGTCGTGCTGTTCCACATGCTTCTTCTCATGACGGCGGTGGCTGGCGTGCTTCTCGCCATTCGCCAATGGCGCAGGTGCTTTCTGCTCCTTGCGCTCGTCATCTTTACCAATGTGACAACGCTGCTATTTAGCGGTGGGACCTTCAGATGGTCAAATCGAATGGGCTTGCCGTGGTCCAGCTGAGATGAGCGAGCGGGCCGCGACCGATACAACCCCGCTGCTCCTCGCTATCGGGCTGGGAGGGCTGCTGGCAGTTTTCATCTCCATTCTACCTCCGCTGCAGGTCTGTCTAATCTTACTGTCCGTTGGGGTTGCGTTCCTCGCCGTCTTTAACAGACGGGTCGCTCTGAGTCTTATTATTCCGGTGATCGCGCTCTCGCCGGATATCCCATTCCTTAAGATCCCCGTGCGGATTGAAGACCTCCTCATGGTCCCGCTGGCCGCG
>VBAN01000137.1:0-949 GCA_005882445.1 Candidatus Segetimicrobium genomatis
CTTGACCGACGCCCGCACCTTCACGCTTCATCACCCCCCATATCTGCCTTCCTTGGCCCTACTCCTTACCGGAACCGGTAGGTGATCCGGCCTCGGGTTGGATCGTAGGGCGAGAGTTCCACTTTCACCCGGTCGCCGGGGAGGATGCGGATGAAGTGGATCCGCATCTTGCCCGAAATATGGGCCAGCACCTTGTGCCCGGACGACAGCTCCACGCGAAACATCGCATTGGGGAGAACTTCGACCACGGTCCCCTCAACCTCAATGACGTCCTTCTTGGCCACCGGCTACTCCGCCGCCACCGAGGGAGCGGCTGCGCTGACGGCCGCCCGGATGTCCTCGTCGGTGACCGACTGCCTCCCCGCCAGCTTCTCCACGAGGGCGGCCGGGGCCGTTCCGCCCAACTCGAGATCTTCCGACGCGATCACCACGTAGACCACGCCCGCGTCCCGCCCCGAGCGCGACGTGGCGAGCCGCCCCACCAAACCCGGCGTCGTCTCTTTCTCAACCAAGCAAAGAACCATTATACCGATTCATCGGGCGAAAGTCTAGTGAGGACGATCGGCCCTTCGTCCCCCACGGCCACCGTGTGCTCGAAGTGCGCCGACGGCTTGTGGTCCCGCGTGCGCACCGTCCACCCGTCGGGGTCCATGACGACCTCGGAGGTCCCCATGTTGACCATCGGCTCGATCGCCAGGGTCATCCCCCGGCGGAGCACGACGCCGTTGCCCGGGCTGCCGAAGTTCGGGATCTGCGGATCCTCATGGAGCTTGCGGCCGATTCCGTGGCCCGCGAACTCGCGGACCACCGAGAACCCGTGCTGTTCGACATATCGCTGGATGGCTGCGCCGACATCCCCGAGGCGCCCCTCCGGCCGGATCGCGCGGATGCCGATCTCGAGCGCCTCCGCCGTCACCCGCAGCAGGCGCGCCACGGCCGGCGACACCTT
>VBAN01000137.1:1125-10459 GCA_005882445.1 Candidatus Segetimicrobium genomatis
CGTCGTCGCCCCCGGCCGCACCGCCGCCACGACCGTCTGCAGGGCCTGGGCGGCGGCCTGCCCGGCGCGGCGCATCGCCGCCAGGTCGGTGGCCGTCTTCACCATGATCATGGGCTGGCCGCCCGCGACCTGACGAACTGGAGGATCTGCTCGTGGACGGTCTCCACCGGCCGCTCCGCATCGACCGCCAGGAAGAGCCCCCGCTTCCGGTAGTGGTCCACGAGGGGCGCCGTCCACTGGCGGAAGACCTGGAGCCGGTGGAGCACGGTGTCCGGCGCGTCGTCCTTCCGCTGCACCAGCGCGGTGCCGTCGAGGTCGCAGCGGCCGGGCGCCTTGGGAGGGTTGTTGCCCAGGTGATAGATCGCCCCGCAGGTGGGGCACACCCGCCTCCCCGTCAGCCGGCGCAGCAGGACCTCCTCGTGGATCTCGAAGGACACGACCGCATCCAGGCCGTGGTCC
This sequence comes from Candidatus Segetimicrobium genomatis, assembly GCA_005882445.1. Lineage (GTDB taxonomy): Bacteria > Sysuimicrobiota > Sysuimicrobiia > Sysuimicrobiales > Segetimicrobiaceae > Segetimicrobium. The sequence continues at coordinate 1,585 of VBAN01000137.1, forward strand.
CGCTCCGCCAGCAGGGCGTCCAGATAGTCCGCCTGCGGGAGCGTTCGGGGATACCCATCCAGGATGAACCCGCGGGCGGTGTCCGATTGGGCCAGCCGGATCCGGACGATCTCGTCCACGATCTCATCGGGCACGAGGTCCCCGCGCAGCATATACTCGGTCGCGCGTCTGCCGACCTCGGTGCCGTCCCGCACCGCCACGCGGAACATGTCCCCGGTGGACACGTGCGGCAGCCGGTAGCGCTCGTGGAACAGGGCGGCCTGCGTGCCCTTGCCGGCACCGGGGGGTCCCATGAACACGAGATGCAAGGTCTTCACTTCATGAAGCCTTCGTAGTGACGCATCAGCACGTACGCTTCGATCTGCTTCATGGTCTCCAGGGCCACGCCGACGACGATGAGGAGCGACGTGCCGGCGAGGTAGAGGGTCAGTTGTCCGGTAAAGCGCCCCAGGGCGATCGGCCCCACGGCGATCAGGCCGAGGAAGATCGCGCCGACGAGGGTCAGCCGCTCGAGGATCCGGGTCAGGAACTCGGTGGTCGGGCGGCCGGGGCGGATCCCGGGGATGAACCCGCCGTACTTCTTGATGTTGTCGGAGACGTCGTCGGGATCGAAGCTGACGGCCGTGTAGAAGTACGTGAACACGATGATCAGGACGAAGTAGAGCGCCGCCCCGAGGGCATTGTTGATGCTCAAGGCGTTCCCGATGCGCTGCAGCCACGGCCAGGCGGAGAACTGCGCGACCGTCTGGGGGAACTGCAGGACCGAGATGGCGAAGATGATGGGGATGACCCCGGCCGACGCGATCCGGATCGGCAGGTGCGTCGTCTGCCCCCCCACCATCCGGCGCCCCACGATCCGCTTGGCGTACTGGATCGGGACCTTGCGCACGGCCTGCGTGACGAAGATGACCAGCACGATGCTGGCCAGGATCATGGTGATGTCGAAGAGCGCAAACAGCACCGAGGACTCGCCCACTCTCGCCATCGCGATCGTCTGCTTGATCAGCACCATCGTCCCCGCCACCAGGGTGGTGACGACCTCCCCGAAGACGAGCGGCCGGGCGTCGGGCAGCGCGCCGAGGTTGCGGATCAGGATGGTCTGGCCGGCGGCCTGGATCACGGCGAGGAACACCGAGAGGTAGAGCGTGTACTGCCCGATCCGGCGCCGGCCGACTTCCCGCTCCTCCCGGTGGATCTCCTTCAGGCGGGGGAAGACGACTTCGAGCAGGCTGAAGATAATCGAGGCGGTGATGTAGGGGAACACCCCCAGCGCGAAGAGGGCGAACCGGGACAGCGCCCCGCCCACGAACAGATCGATGAACCCGAACACGTTCCCCTGCTGGCTGAAGATGGACTGGAGGCGCGCGACATCGACCCCCGGCACCGGGATGTGCGACCCCAACCGGAAGATCGCCAGCATGCCGATCGTGAACAAAAACTTCCGGCGGAGGTCCGGGATCCGAATAATGTTGGTCAGCCCCGGAATCATGCCAGCACCTCGGAGCGGCCGCCGGCGGCCTCGATGCGCGCCCGCGCCCCCTTGCTGAAGGCGTGGGCCTTGACCACCAGGGCGTGCGGCAGCTCACCGCTCCCGAGGATCTTGACGCGGTCCTCCCGCACGAGCCGGGCCTGTCTGAGCGTGTCCGGGGTGACTTCGCTTCCGGCCGGGAACACGCTCAGCCGGCCGACGTTGACCACCCCCATCCGATGATGCGGGGGCCCCCCGGTCATATTGCTCCCCGCGCCGCGGACGCCCCGCCGGTAGGGGATCCGCTTGATCAGGGGGAGCTGTCCACCCTCGAATCCGGGGCGGGTCTGCCCCCCGCTTCGCGCCTTCTGGCCCTTGGCGCCGCGCCCCGCGGTGTTCCCCCTGCCGGAGGAGCCCCCGCGCCCGATGCGGCGCTTGCGGCGGCGGGCGCCGCGGGGCGGCTTGAGTTCACCGAGCCGCATGATCCACCTCTTCAATGGACACCAGGTGCCCAACCCGCTTGAGCGCGCCGGCCACCGAAGGCGACAGGGAGTGCTCCCGGGCCGACCCGATCCGCCGGAGGCCGAGCGACCAGATGATCCTCCGCTGGGGCTCCGGCCGTCCGATCAGGCTGCGGCGCAGGGTCACCTTCACCCGGCGGGCCGGACCGTTCCGGCTCGGTCCTGGACCGTCTTGTGCCGCTGCTTGGCCACCTCGCGGGGATCACGGATGTCCAGCATCCCCTTGAGCGTCGCCCGCGCCTGGTTGATGGGATTGTTGCTGCCGAGCGACTTGGTGAGAATGTCCTTCACCCCGGCGGCCTCCAGCACCGCCCGCACCGGCCCGCCGGCGATGACCCCGGTCCCCCGGGCGGCCGGGCGCAGCATCACCTTGGCCGCGCCAAAGTCGGACACGATCTCGTGGTGGACCGTGGTGCCGTTGAGCGACACCCCCATCAGGTTTTTCTTCGCATCCTCAGTCCCTTTGCGGATCGCATCGGGGACTTCCCCCGCCTTGCCGAGCCCGATCCCGACGTGGCCGTGCTCGTCTCCGACGACGACGAGCGCGCTGAAGTTGAACCGCTTGGCCCCCTTGGTCACCTTGGCCACGCGGTTGATCCAGATCGCCCGTTCCGTCGTCAGGTTGACGGTGTCGGCGTTCACGCGCCGGTGCAGATATTCTAAGTTTGCCGGTTTTGGCGCTGGTGGTGGCTCAAGCTTCCGGAGCTTCCCCCGGACCTTGGTCCCTTTGCCTTTCCCCTTGCCCTTGGTTCGCGGCATTCGTTCCCCCTAGTCTAGTCGGGCCGTCCCATCAAAATTCCAATCCGCCCTCGCGGGCGCCATCGGCCAGCGCTTTCACCCGGCCGTGATAGAGGTACCCGCCCCGGTCGAACACGACCCGCCGGATGCCCTTGGCCTGGGCCCGCCGCGCGATCAGGCGGCCGACGAGACGCCCCGCGTCCGATTTCTTGACGCCCGCCGCCTCGGCTTTGATCTCGGGGTCCAGCGTCGACGCCGCCGCCAGCGTGCGCTGGGAGCGATCGTCGATGACCTGTGCGTAGATGTGGGCCAGGCTCCTGAACACGGACAGCCTCGGCCGCTCCCCGTTCCCCTGGACCGCCCGGCGAATCCGGAGATGCCGCCGCTGGCGCGACTCGTTGCGATCCTTGTGCTTGATCATGCCCCACCCTTCGCGGCACCGCCGCCGGCCCCGGCGCCGGCCACCGCCTTGCCCGCCTTGCCGGGCTTCCGCCGGACGCGCTCCCCCAGATACCGGATCCCTTTGCCCTTGTACGGGTCCGGCTCCCGGATCGCGCGGATGCTCGCCGCCGTCTGGCCGACCGCTTCCTTGTCGCTCCCGCTGACCACGATGCGGTTGGGGGCGGGGGCCTCCAGCTGAACCCCCGCCGGGGGCCGGATCTCAACGGGATGAGAGAACCCGACCTGCAGCGTGAGGTTCGCGCCCTGCTTGACCGCGCGGTAGCCGACGCCCTGGATCTCCAGCTCGACCTGGTACCCCTTGGTCACGCCCTGCACCATGTTGGCGATCAACGCCCGAGTCAGCCCATGCAGGGCGCGGTGGAAGCGGTCCTCGCTCTGCCGGCTCACCACGATCTTCCCGTCGTCGACGGCCACCCGCATCGCCTGGTGCACGGACCGCTCCAGCGTGCCCTTCGGGCCCGCGACCCGCACGACGGGGCCGGACACCTTCACCTCGACCCCCGCCGGGATGCCGATCGGCAGCCTACCAACCCGCGACATCGTTCCGTCCTCCTGCCCGGCCGGCCCCCAGGATTACCAGATGAAGCACAAGATCTCTCCCCCCAGCCCGGCCCTGCGGGCGTCGCGGTCGGTCATCACGCCCTTGGAGGTCGAGAGGATGGCCACACCGAGCCCGCCGCGGACGCGAGGGATTTCCGTCCTCCGTTTGTAGATGCGCAGGCCCGGCCGGCTGATGCGGCGGAGGCCGGTGATGATGCCTTCCTTCCGCTCCCCATAGCGGAGGTGGATCCGCACCATTTCGGGATGGTCCTTGTCCACCTGGAAGTCCGCGATGAATCCTTCCGCTTTGAGGATCTTCGCGATCTCCAATTTCATTCGCGAGGTGGGGACGGTCACCAACGGGTGCCGCGCCACGAGCGCGTTCCGGATCCGGGTCAGCATATCGGCAATGGGATCTGTGATCACGCCCACGGTCTCACCTCACCAACTCGCCTTCACGACCCCGGGGATCTCACCCTTGTGCGCGAGGTCGCGCAGGCAGATCCTGCACAGGCCGAACTTTCGGAAGACCGCCCGCGGCCGGCCGCAGTTCCGGCACCGGCTGTACCGGCGCACCTTGAACTTCGGCGGCTTCCGCCACTTGATGAGCAGCGCCTTCTTCGGCATGCTCCCTACGCCCCCTCGCGGACCGGCAGGCCGAGGGATCGGAGCAGCTCCCGGGCCTCCTCGTCCGTGCGCGCCGTCGTGACAATCGCGATGTCCATCCCGCGGATCTTGTCCACCTTGTCGTAGTCGATCTCCGGGAAGATCAGCTGCTCGCGTATCCCGATGTTCATCCCTCCCCGGCCGTCGAACGAGCGGGTGGGGATCCCCTTGAAGTCCTTGATCCGCGGCAGGCTGATGTTGAACAGTTTGTCCAGGAACTCGTACATCCGCTCGCCGCGCAGGGTCACCTTGCAGCCAATGGGATTCCCCGCACGCAGCTTGAAGGCGGCGATCGACCGGCGGGCGCGTGTGACCACCGGCCGCTGGCCGCTGATCAGGGTCAGGGCCTCCACCGCCTTGTCCAGGTGCCGTTGATCCTGCAGCGCGTCCGCGACCCGCATGTTGATCACGACCTTCTCCACCCGGGGCACCCGCATGATGTTGGTGTACCCCATGCGCTTCTGCAGCTCCGGCGCGACCACTCGCTTGTAGCGCTCGCGCAGGCGCACGATCCGTGGTTCCTTCGTTGCGGCCGGTCCCGCCGCAACCTCTGCTTGCCATTGGCCCCGCTCCGGCTTGGAGCCTCCGCCGGGGGCAGCCTCTGCTTGCCGTTGGCCCCGCTCCGGTTTGGAGCCCCCGGAGGGGGGAGGGGCGTCCTTCGCCGGCGCCGCGTCCGCGCCTTTCGGTCCTGCCGCAACCTCTGCTTGCCGTTGGCCCCGCTCCGGTTTGGAGCCCCCGCCGGGGGCAACCTCTGCTTGCCGTTGGCCCCGCTCCGGCTTGGAGCCCCCGGAGGCGGGACGGCCGCCTTTCGGCGGTGCCCCTTCCGCGCCCTTCCCAGCTGCCGCTTCCGAGCGGTCAGGCTTTGTCAATGATCTCTCCGCAGTGACGGCAGACGCGAACTTTCGTCCCGTCCTCAATGGTCTGGTGCCCGAACCGGACCGCGCGCCCGCACCGCGGGCACACCAGCATGGCCTTGCCGGAGGAAAACCGCATCTCTTTTTCCACGATCCCGCCGGAGGGCATCTTCTCGTTGGGCTTCATGTGCTTCTTCGCCACCATCACCCCTTCGACGATGATCCGGCCATCCTTCGGGAATACGCGCAGCACCTTTCCACGCTTCCCCCGGTACCGGCCGATGAGCACCTCGACGGTGTCGCCCCGCTTCACGTGTACTGCCGTCCGCATCACAGAACCTCCGGCGCGAGTGAAATGATCTTCATGAACTGCTTTTCCCGGAGCTCCCGGGCCACCGGCCCGAAGATCCGGGTCCCCCGGGGGTTCTGCTGGTCGGTGATCCCCTTCTTGACCCCGCTGTTGGGAATGGCCTGCTTCACCGTGGCGACGATCACATCTCCGATCCCGGCGTACCGGCGCCGGGACCCCCCGTAAACGCGAATGCACATGATCTCCCGCGCCCCGGTATTGTCTGCCACCCGCAGCCGCGTGTAGTTCTGGATCACCCGCGCCCCTCCATCGCGCCTACCGCGCCCGCTCCAGCACCTGGGCCACCCGCCACCGCTTGTCCTTGCTCAGCGGCCGGGTCTCGGCGATGAGGACCTTGTCCCCGAGGTGCGCTTCGCCCGCCTCATCGTGTGCCTTGAACCGCCGGCTGTGCCGGATGACCTTCCCGTAGAGCGGGTGGCGGCCCGTCCGCTCGACCTCGACGTCTTCTGCATCTTATCGCTCACGACCGTGCCCACGCGGGTCTTTCGCGCCACGCGCGCGGCCTGCGGTTCCGTCATCACGTTCTCCCCCCTGCCGCCGCGCCCGTCCGCTCGCGCTCGCTCAACACCGTGAGGAGCTGAGCCACGGTGCGGCGCAGCAGCACCACCCGGGCCGGGTTCAGCAGTTTGCCTGAGGCCCGCTGCAATCGAAGGCTAAAGAGCTCCTGCCGGGCCTCCTGCAGCCGCTTGTGTAAATCAGCCGCGCCCAGTTCCCGCAGTTCGGACCCGCTCATGCCTCAACGCCCATACGGTGGACAAACTTGGTCCTGATGGGCAGTTTGTGCCCGGCCAGGGTCAGGGCTTCGCGGGCCACCTCCTCGGTGACCCCCCCAAGCTCAAACATCATCCGGCCGGGGCGGACGACCGCCACCCAGAACTCCGGGTTGCCCTTCCCGCTGCCCATCCGGGTCTCGGCCGGCTTCTTCGTCACCGGCTTGTCCGGGAACACCCGAATCCACACCTTGCCGCCCCGCTTGATGAAACGGGTCACCGCCCGCCGGGACGCCTCGATCTGCTGCGCCGTGATCCACCCGCGGCCGATCGCCTGGAGCCCATACTCCCCGAAGGCCACCGTGGCGCCGCGCTGCGCTTCGCCGCGCATCCGTCCCCGGTGAGCCTTACGAAACTTCACCCTCTTGGGCATCAGCATGTGGTTCCGGCCTCCTCTGCACGACCACCCGCGGCATCCGCGACGGGAGCACGACCGTCTCCCCCGGCCGACCGCGCATCTCCCCCGGACGGCGGCGCTCCGGGAGCACATCCCCTCGGTAGATCCACGCCTGCACCCCAATCCGGCCGTACGTGGTCAGCGCCTCCGCGATCCCGAAATCGATATCGGCCCTCAGCGTCTGAAGGGGAACCCGGCCGTCCCGGTACCATTCGTACCGGGCGATCTCGGCGCCGGCAAGCCGGCCGCGGCAGGAGATCCGGATGCCCTCTCGAGCTGGCCGGCCACGTTTTGCGCCACGAGCACCGCCTCGAGTTCCGCGCGGCGGATCTCCTGCACGTTGAGCTGGATCTGCTTAGCGGTCATGGCCTCGAGCTCTTTCTTCAAGGCGTCGATCCCCGTCCCGCCCCGCCCGATGATGATGCCGGGCCGGGCCGAGTGGATGGTGATCCGCACGCGGTTGTCCGTCCGCTCGATCTCGATGCGGGAAATGCCCGCGCGCCCCAGCTTCCTCTTGATGTGCCGGCGCAGGATCTGATCTTCCTGGATGAGGTCAGGGAAATTTTTCTCCGCGTACCACTTCGACTCCCAATCCTTGACGATCCCGAGCCGCAACCCGATTGGATGGATCTTTTGCCCCACCGGCCGCCCCCCTATTCGCCCTGCACCACAACCGTGATGTGGCTGCTCCGCTTCTTGATGAAGTCCGCCCGACCTCGGGCCCGCGCCTGCATCCGCCGCTGGCTGGGGCCGCTGTCGACGTAGGCCCGCGCCACGGTGAGCGTGGTCCGGGCCAGTTCGAGATTGTTCTCCGCGTTGGCGGCCGCCGACTGCACGACCTTCGCCACCTCCCGCGACGCCCGGTTGGGTGAGAACCGGAGGACGGCAAGGGCTTCGTCGACCGCCTTCCCCTTGATCAGCGCCATGACGGGCCGGACCTTCCGGGGGGAGATGCGGACGTACCGGGCGACGGCCTTCACTTCCACGCCAACCCCTCCCTCATGACGGCTTCGCCGGCGATGCCGCCGCCGGCGTCGGGGCACCCGCAGGCGTGGGGCCGCCGGGGCGCGTCGACTGGACCGTGGTCGTCTTTTCCACCCGCGCCCCGTGACTCTTGAACGTCCGCGTGGGGGAGAACTCGCCCAGCTTGTGCCCGACCATATTCTCCGTCACGTAGACCGGGACGTGCTTTCGCCCGTCGTAGACGGCGATGGTGTGCCCCACCATCAGCGGCACGATCGTCGATCGCCTCGACCACGTCCGAATCACCCGCTTCTCGCGGGACTTGTTCAGCGCGTCGACCTTGTCCATCAGGTGCCCGTCGACAAACGGACCCTTCTTGACCGACCGGCTCATGCGTGCACGCGCCTCCCCGCCCGACCGCACCGCGCGCCCTGGGCCCTCATGCCTGCCTCCGGTCGCGCACGATGAACTTGGTGCTCGGCTTCGCCCTCGTCCGGGTCTTGTAGCCCAGCGTCGGCTTCCCCCACGGGCTGACCGGGCCGGGCATCCCGATCGGCGACTTGCCCTCGCCCCCGCCGTGCGGATGGCTCGACGGGTCCATCGCCACGCCACGCACGTGGGGGCGCCGGCCCAGCCACCGCGACCGGCCGGCTTTGCCGATCATGATCGCTTCGTGATCGAGGTTGCCCACCTGCCCCACAGTGGCGCGGCAGTCGAGGTGGATCATCCGCACCTCGCCCGACGGCAGGCGGAGCTGCGCGTAGTCGCCTTCCTTGGCCATCAGCTGGGCGGCGGCCCCTGCGCTTCGCACCAACTGCCCGCCCCGCCCGATCTGCAGTTCCACGTTGTGGACCGACGTCCCGAGCGGGATCGCGCGCAGCGGCAGCGTGTTGCCGGGCCTGATCTCTGCCTGGGACCCCGAGGCGACGACGTCGCCCACCCCCAGGCCGACCGGGGCCAGGATGTAGCGCTTCTCGCCGTCCCGGTAGTGGAGGAGGGCGATCCGCGCGGACCGGTTCGGGTCGTACTCGATGCTGGCGACCCGGGCGGCGATCCCGTCCTTGTCGCGCTTGAAGTCGATCAGCCGATACCGGCGTTTGTGACCGCCCCCCTGGTGCCGGACGGT
>VBAN01000138.1:0-2775 GCA_005882445.1 Candidatus Segetimicrobium genomatis
AGTGGTGATCGCGACAAAAGGCGGGTTCCTCCGCCGCGGGGGCGGCTGGATCCCCAACGGCCGGCCCGCGCATCTGCGGGTGGCGCTGGAGGGGAGCCTCCGGCGCCTCCGGGTCGATCGCATCGCCCTGTATCAGTTGCACACCGTGGACCCGGGCGTGCCAATCGAAGAGTCGGTCGGCGCCCTTGTCGACCTCGCGTCACAGGGGAAGATCCGCCACATCGGGGTCTCGAACGTAACTGTGGAAGAACTCGCCCGCGCGCGCCGGCTGACGCGGGTCGTGTCGGTGCAGAACCGCTACAGTCTGGCCGACCGGGAGTCCGAAGACGTCGTCGATGTGTGCACTCGCGACGGCCTGGGCTTCTTGCCCTGGTACCCGCTGGCCACGGGGGCCCTAGCGCGGGGACGGGACGAGCGCCTCCGGCGGATCGCGCGCGACCACAAGGCCACCCCCGCCCAGGTGGCGCTGGCATGGCTCCTGCGGCGGTCGCCGGCGATCCTGCCGATCCCGGGAACATCCTCGGCGGCGCATCTGGAAGAAAACGTGGGCGCAGCCCACCTCCGCCTGAGCGACGAGGAGTTCGAGGCGCTGGCCGCATGATATTATTGGAGCCGCCGGGCCGCGCAAGATGCCGCGGGGGCGCGCAGGGCGCCGCAGCAGAGAACGTCTCGGGGAAGGGATCCGGGGAGGAAATCACAGATGACGGACGGGCAAAAACCCGATCCACGCGTAGAGTTGAGCAAAGGTAAGCGGATCGCTCAGGAGGACCGGCTGCCGCAGGAGTGGCGGAAGAGCGCGTACGAGCGCTGGCTCGAATCGGAGGGCATCCCTGTAGTCAGCGGCGTCGCCGTCCCGGACCTCCGGGCGGTGGACGTGGCACCCTGGCCGCGCCTGGAGGTCCGCGGCGCGTACATTCGCCTCCTGGGCGCGGAGGACACCAACAACGCCTACATCGCGGAGCTCCCGCCCGGGAAGACAACGGTCCCGGAGCGGCACCTGTTCGAAGAGTTTTTCTTCGTCGTCGACGGCCGGGGCGGATGCGAGGTGTGGAATCAGGCCGGCGGCCGGCAGGCGTTCGAATGGCAGACCGGCAGTCTGTTCTCGATCCCGCTGAACTGCGTCCACCGGCTGCACAACGGCTCGGGCCGCGAGCCGGCGCGGCTGCTGGGGGTCACCACCGCCCCCCTGCTGATGAACCTCATCCACAACAGCGAGTTTCTCTTCAACTGCCCGTTCGTCTTCCTGGACCGCTTCGATGGCCGGGAAGGGTACTTCGGGGGGGAAGGCACCCTGTACCCCGGCAGGGTCTGGGACACCAACTTCGTGGCGGATGTGCAGCGGTTCCAGCTCCATGACTGGGCGGAGCGGGGCGCCGGCGGGAAGAACGTGATGTTCGAGTTCGCGAATAACTCGCTCTGCGCGCACATCTCCGAGTTCCCGGTCGGCACCTACAAGAAGGCCCACCGCCACGGGCCGGGCGCGCACGTGATCATCCTCAACGGCCAGGGTTACTCACTGCTGTGGCCCGAGGGCGAAGAACTCAAGGAAGTTCCCTGGCGCCCGGGCACTATGGTGGTTCCCCCCGTGAACTGGTTCCACCAGCACTTCAACAGCGGGGCACAGCCCACGCGCTACCTGGCGCTGCGCTGGGGCAGAGTACGAGGACCAGGACCCCCGCATCCACCGCATGTTCACCGAGCGCGCCGCGGCGCGGGACGTCCCGGTGCGGATGGACGCCTTCTCGGTCCGGGTCTGAGCTCAGGGCCGTGCACGAGGACGAGCAGGAACACATCCATATGGGGGGCGAGGGTGACCCCGCCGTCTACACCGGCGAGCAGGTCCGCCTCCGCAGCGCGGGGATCGATATCGGCTCTTCGACGTCCCACTTGGTGTTCTCCGACCTGGTGCTCGCCCGTCAAGGCCGGTACCTGTCGAGCCGGTACCAGGTCGTGCAGCGGGACGTACGCTTTCGGTCCCGCGTGATCCTGACCCCGTACGCGTCGCGGTCGCAAATCGACACTGCCGGCGTGGCGCGGTTCATCGAAGACGCCTACCGCGAAGCCGCGATTGACCGGTCGGAGATCGACACGGGCGCCGTGATCACCACCGGGGAGGCGGCGATGAAGGAGAACGCCGGCCCCCTTATCCAGTTGTTTGCCGCCGATGCCGGCAAGTTCGTCTGCGCCATGGAGAGCCTGCTGGCGGCGCACGGGTCGGGGGCGACCGCCCTGTCCCGCGAGCCGGATAACCAGACGGTGCTGAATGTGGACATCGGCGGGGGCACCACCAAGTTCGCGGTCTGCCGAAAAGGAACCGTGCAGGAGACGGCGGCCATTCACGTCGGGGCGCGGCTGCTCGCCTGGGATGGAAGCGGCGCGCTGAGCAGGGTCGAAGAGCGGGGGCGGGCGCTGGCCCGCGAGGCCGGTGTGGCGGCCGTCCAAGGCGGCGTTCTCCCGGCGGCGGCGCTGGACGCCGTTGCGGGCCACCTGGCCAACCTCATCGTCCGGGTGATCGACGGACAACCGCTTCCCCAAAGTACCGGCGGGCTGTGGATCACGGAGCCGCTCCGGGCGCCCGGCCCCTTCTCGCACATCGTGTTCTCGGGCGGGGTCGCGGAGTATATCTACAGGTGCGAGACCGCGGAGTTCGGCGACCTGGGACCGCGTCTGGCCGCCGCGGTGCTCGCCCGAGGCGGGGACCGGGTAATCTTGAATCCGCGAGAGCGGATTCGCGCGACCTGCATCGGCGCCTCGCAGTACACCGTCCAGGTCAGC
>VBAN01000138.1:2863-3253 GCA_005882445.1 Candidatus Segetimicrobium genomatis
CCGTCGCCGCCGTGCGGGGGCTCGACTCCGCCTCACGCCGGCACGTGGCCGAGGCGGTGCGCCGCGCGCTGCGGCGGCTGGATCTCGCGGACGGCGACGGCCGGTTCGCGCTCGCCATCCACTGGCACCACGGACCGGAGTACGCCGCCCTGTCTGAGCTCTGCAGCGGGATCGTCGAGGCGCTGCCGGAGACGGTGGGAACCCGCCGCCCGCTGCTCCTCGTCATCGACGCGGACGTCGCGGGGCTGGTCGGCCGGACGCTCCGGGAGGAATGCGGCGTCGCCGGTCCGCTGGCCTGCATCGACCAAGTCGCGCTGCGCGAGTTCGACTACGTCGACATCGGCAGCCCGATCTCCGACCAGCACGTCGTGCCCGTCGTGGTGAAGAGCC
>VBAN01000139.1:0-1707 GCA_005882445.1 Candidatus Segetimicrobium genomatis
CGCCGGGAGACGTCCGTCTCGCTCGAGGCTCTCGATCCGCCGCGCAAGGGCCTGGTAGTCTTCCGCGCCCCCGCCGCCGATCGGCTGATACGAAAGGCAGGTATCGCACCACCGGTCGAGCGGCTCGTCTCCGCCGGAGACGGCCGGCAGGGCCCTGCGGACCATGGCCCGGAACCCCTGATCGTCAACATCCGCGCGCCTGCCCGCGCCGAGGATCCGGGTGCGGGCATGAATGGCTTCCCGCGCCATCAACTGCTGGAGCGCCGGGTAAAGCTTTCGCTGCGCCAGGTCGCCGGTCGCCCCCAGGACGACGAGGGTGGCCGGCTCGGTCTCCACGGCTCCCATGCGCTCCGGGCCCACGAGACCCTCAACCATCGCCGCGCGCGGCCAGCCCCAGGGAAGCCGCGCCCATCAGCCCGACCTTCGAGTTGAGCACGACGTGCACGGGGACGCGGTCGAGCAGTGTCGCGAAACGACCCTTGCGCCGGAAGGCCTCCAGGAACCCCCTCTGCTTGAGCGCGGGAAGAATCCGCCGCGGAATGCCGCCGGCCACTTCCCGCCTCGGCCCCCAGGATGGAGACAAACATGCCGAGCGTTTCGGCGCAGAGCGCGCACGGCGGGTCGTCGAGCGCCGCCTTGATGATCATGGGTGTCGGGTCTGGAGCCGTCTCCAGTTGCCGCGCCAGCCATGCCGGTTCCTCGGCGACGCCGGCCTCCTTGAGGTAGGCATAGATGTTTGGCAGCCCCAGGCCGGAGCAGACGCGTTCGTAGCTCACGTGGCCGAACCGGCGCTGGAGAAAGCGCAGCATCTCGACCTCGCGCTCATTCGTGGGGGCGAAATCGACATGTCCCCCCTCTGAGGGCTGCGCCTGATATCTCCTGCCATCCCAGGTGAGGAAGGCCTCCCCCAGGCCGGTGCCCGGCGCGATGACGGCGATGGATCCGCCGGGGGCAGGGGCGCCCGGGCTCAGGGTCTCGAGGTCCGCCGGCTCCAGCAGAAGGATGCCGGAGGCGATCGCATCCAGGTCGTTCACCACGCGAACGCGCGGCAGGCGCAGCGCCTCGCTGAGATGCGTCTCCTCGATCAGCCAGGGAAGATTGGTGATCTTCGCCCGACCGGCCACCACCGGTCCCGAGCACCAGCGCTTCCAGGCTCCGGCAGTCGGCGCTGCGAAAGGTCCCTTCCGCAAGCGGCGCGCGCAGCCCGCGCTCCGGCGAGAAGACGGCGAGGTCCGTCTTCGTTCCGCCGATATCACCCGCCAGCAGCGTCCCGGGCGCCGTCTCAGGCATCGCTCGCGTCACGTTACCTTTGTTCCACTCCTCGCTTCGATCGGCCTTCGGCGCCTCACTTCCAGGCGGACTTTTGCCAGTTGTCCTTCGCTCCCGGCACCGGGAGCCAGCCCGGCAGCGGCATCAGCAGGAGGTCGGCCAGCGAGTTCACGTAGGGCTCGTACATCCGGCGCAACTCCGCCAGCCGCGCGTCGGCCTCCTGCCCTGCGCGCAATGGGATGCGCGCCTCCGCCAGCACGGCCCGCACCCGTGCCAGGTCTGGCGCCGGCAGCCGGTCGGCCTGCGGGGGCCGCGGCGCGCGGTACAGGACCTGGCTCAGGTCCACGACGGCGTGGCGGGCCATCGCGAAAGTGAGCGCCGCCCGGCGCGGGGGCACTCCATCCAGACCGACCATTACGAGCGCGCAGGCGTCCAGAA
>VBAN01000139.1:1786-3640 GCA_005882445.1 Candidatus Segetimicrobium genomatis
GATCGGATATGAGATATGGGTCTCCAGCAGTTCGGCGGCCCAGGTCTCCCACTGGTCGAGGAACGGATCGAACGCCTCTTTGTCGTCGTTCGCGGCGAGGCGCCGGACGAGCTCGAGGGCGGCAGGCGGCGAGCCGGCCCAGGCGTCGAGCAGGGCGATCCGCACCTCGCGACGGGAGAACGATTGGTAGAGCACCGGCAGGTACGAGATGATGAGCGCCAGGAACGAGAACCCGATCCCCGCCTCCGCGACCACCATGACCCGCGACCCCCATGTCCGCGGCCCCACATCGCCCAGCCCGAGCGTAAAGAACGTCGTCCCGCTCAAGTAAATGTCGGTGCCGAGGGTCGGGGGCTGATCGGCGCTGACCAGCGGGGACCCAAGTCCCCACAGGAGGAGGGCGAATCCCAGGATCAGCCCCACCGCCCAGGCGGCGAGGAGCAAAATGACCGCGAGAGGACCGTAGTAACCGAGGTAGTTTTCCCGGCGGCCGCCCGGAGGCCACCGCCGGAACACGGACGAGATGAATCGCCACGCGGGCGTCAGGGTCAGGCGAATGAGCCTGAGGCGGCGCGACACCCGCCGCGGCAGCACGACCGTCTCGAACGCGTCCCACAGGATGCCGGCGATCGCGACAACGGCGATGACCAGCGCCAGGCCTCTCATGGATTTCCGCCCGGGACCTGCTTCAGCGTCAGGACGGCGCGACCCTGCTCTGTGGAGATCGCCCGCATATTGGAGGAAACGACGGTGACGGGCGCGGACATCCCAAGTATGACTGCGATGACCAGGCTCGTCGGCGATCTCAATCCCCCAACCCGGTTGCTCTGCGGCACCGGGCCCACCAGCCCGGATCCCCGGGTCCTGCGCGCCCTCGCCGCGCCGCTGCTGGGCCAGTTCGACCCCGCCTTCACCGCGATCATGCACGAGGTCGCGACCCTAGGCCGGGAAGTGTTTCAGACCTCAAACCCCCGCACCTTCGCCGTCTCGGGGACCGGACGCGCCGGCATGGAAGCGGCGATCGCCTCGCTGGTCGAGCCCGGCGACCGCGTCCTCGTGGCCAACTGCGGCCGGTTCGGGGATCTCTTCGTCGACCTCGCCGGACGGTACGGCGGGCGCGTCGCGCAGGTGACGGCCGAATGGGGGCGCGTCATCGACCCCGGCGCCATCGCCGACGCCCTCAAGCGCGAGCCCCCCAAGGTCGTGGCGGTCGTCCACGGCGAGACCTCGACCGGGATGCTGCAGCCGCTCGACGAGATCGGACGGATCTGCCGCGCGCATCACGCGCTCCTGGTCGTTGACGCCGTCGTGACGCTGGGAGGCGTCGCGGTGCGCGTCGACGACTGGGGGATCGACCTCTGCTCCGCCGGCACGCAGAAGTGCCTGGGATGCCCGTCCGACATGGCGCCGATCACGTACAACGACCGGGTGGAGCGGGCCATCGCCGCGCGCCGCACCCCCGTCGTCTCCAACTACCTCGACCTGAGCCAGCTGCAGCGCTACTGGAGTCCGGAGCGGCTGAATCACCATACCCTGCCGACGAGCATGACCTATGCGCTGCGGGAAGCCCTGCGGCTGGTGGCCGAGGAAGGCCCCCACGCCCGGTTCCAGCGCCACCGCCGCGCCGGCGCGGCGCTCAAGGCCGGACTCACGGCCATGGGGCTCGCGCTGTTCGGCGACCCGGAACACCGGCTCCCCATGATCACCGCGGTGCACATTCCGGCCGGGGCCGACGACGAAGGCGTCCGGGCGCAGCTGCTGGAGGAGTTCGGTGTGGAGATCGCTACGTCGTTCGGCCCCCTGCGCGGCCGCATCTGGCGGATCGGCCTGATGGGCTATAACGCGGAGCTTAGG
>VBAN01000140.1 GCA_005882445.1 Candidatus Segetimicrobium genomatis
CGGTTCGCCAGGTCCGCCCGGGCACCGGGGCGTCCGGCGCCACCCCTTCTAGGATCGACAAGGCCCGATGAACCCCCGCTTCCGCGACCGCCAGCGCCGCCGCGGATCGATGGCGCGCCCCGGCCCTGGTGAGCTGCTGGTTCATCAACCAGACGAATGACGAAGACCAGGCGGCGATCGCCAGAAGCACGATCAGGACCACCAACAGCGCGGTGCCATCGCACTCGCGCAGCGCACGGCGTTTGATGTGTGTGGGCATCACATGTTCCTCGAGACCGCCACGGCCGGGCGTCCTCCCCTCGATGAGGAACTCGGTCCAGGATCAGCACGGAGCGGAGTCTAGTATACCAATTCGTGGCGGTTACCTGGCCGCGCGATGGAGGACCACCTCCGTTTCGCCAGCCCCGCGATCCGTCCGATGTGGCCCATCCTGAGCTTCTATTGTAGCGAACATACGTTCACCATACGTTTGTACACATTCGGGCGAAGGATTCACTTTCATGGAAGATTCTGTGAAGATTGGATAGGGTGAATACCCTAAAGAAATAGGCGATATCCCTAATTGATCGACCGACCGATCGAGCTTCTCGTCGCACGAATACCGGCTTTTCTCAAATGACATGCGGGTTGTCGCAATTACATAAGTGACCGCGGCGCAGGGATGGAGGTGGGGCGTGACGCCCGGTGCCAGGGCAGCAAAGCGAACGAATCGCTAGAAGATGGGGGGGAAAGAGATGAACGCGTTTAGGCGGTTGCTCCTGTTACCGGCTTTGATCGTCACCCTGGTGCTCGCGGGTCTGCCCTACCCGTTCTCGACGCCCCAACTGGCCGCCCAGAGTACGGGGGCTCTCCCCGCCGGGCTGACGGTCTTGAACCTTGCGCCGCCTGGCGGCGCGGCGGCGCCCCAAGCGTCGGCCCTGGAACTGCAGACGATCCGGGATCGCCTTCTACAGATTCGCAATCGAATGGCCGCCCAGGAGCCGCAGGTCTCTCAGGGGCCGAGCGCGGTCCCGCTGGTCGCCGGTCCCCAGGCGCTGGTGGGCGGAACCAAGCCCGTAACACTATCGCTCGTCGGGGCGGAAAGCGCCATCGATATCGACGGCATCGGCGCTGCGTCGGCGAACGAGAACCTTGATCCTATCGCATCGGATACCCCCGGGGGGGGCTGCGGCGCATTCGTGACCGACGTCGCCGAACTTGTGGCCGTGAACAACGGCGCTGCGACCTTCGCCGCCGGGAACTGCGCGCACGTGGAGGCGTCCGGCAACAGCGGTTTCAACTGGTCTCCCAGACCCGTGACTCCCGGGCCGCTCGCGACGCCGATTATCTGCTGCGACCATGACGTTATGTACGACGACTCCACGCGGGTCGTCTTCCACAGCTCTCTCTACACCAACGGCGACCTATCCAAGACAGCGGTGGGGCTCGACGTGTATCAGCATATGTTTAGCGACACCGCCCCATCTTGTACCTATTTCCTCGGGCCTGTCACCGGCACGATCGATTTCCCCCATCTCGGACTGACCAAGAACTTCCTCTACATCTCCGTCAACTTTGTCTCGGGGGGGTCGCAGACGGCGTTCATGCTGCGGTACCCGAAAACCGCGCTCGCCAATTGCGCGGGGTCTTCGACTCTCTCCACCACCGGGAATTTTACCTCCTGGGCCGGCAGCATTGAGGGCCAGAAGGTGTGGAGGCCCAGCCGGGGCACGAACATCAAGCACACCATGATCTGGGCCCACCGGATCAACAACACCACGCTCCGGATATTCAAGTGGGATGACACGCTCCCGGCGGCGAACAACTTCACGCGCAACATCCCGTTCTCTTCCTCCGCCGCCCCGGGGACGAACTGCGCCGGCGGGTCCAATAACACCGGCTACATTACCGCCATCAACACGTCGCTCATCGGCTTCAACTTCGAGGGCGCCGTCACCGACGATAAGCTCTACTTCTACTGGCAGGCGGGGCCCGCGGCTTCCCCCATGGTCCAGGCGCATATCGACGGGGTGGTGATCCCTCTGACGGGCGGCGCCAGCGTTCCGACCGTCGAATTCCCCGTCGCCTACCCCCATATCTTCAACAGTGCATACTGCATGGGGTTCCCGGAGGTGACCGCCAACAAACTGGGGGACCTCGGGATGGTGCTCGCGTGGGGCGGGGCGAACGCGGGTGGGGGTGAACCGGTCCGGCTGATAGTGGGGGTATCCGATGAGTTCACCGGGCTTGGGCTGTTCGACTTGGTCAAAGAACCCGTGTCTCTTCAATTCGCCGATAGAAACCCGGCGGTCAACGACCGCTACGGCGACTACTCGTCGAATCACCCAAGCGAGCCGTGCGAGAAATGGTTCGTAGGGACGGGATATTTCCTGTACACTCACGGTGAAGTCGAACAGCTGTTCTTCGAGTACGGACGTCACAAGCACTACCGGTGCTGGTCCGACTACTCCAATATCCTCGGCAACAACGAGTAACGGGACGCAGTCCCGGAATTCTCCCAGAGCGGCCCTGCCCGTCAAGGGCAGGGCCGCTCCGGCACTGGATCGGCAAGGAGTCGCCCCATCTCCAACAGAATACCGGCTGGGGGGAGCGGATGAATCGTCATCGGACCTCAGACGCGGGCTTGACGATCATCGAGATCCTCATTTCCCTGGTGGTGTTCGCGGTCGTCGCCCTCGTCGTCTTCGCGGCGTTCGGGCTCGGCCTTCGGGCCACGGCGCTGGCCGGCAACATGCAAACGGCCACAAGCCTCGCCGAGGAGTCCCTCGCCCGGCTGGCGGCGTCCCCGTGCGGGTCTTCGTTCGACTCGGCGCTCCCGCCCTTGTCCGACCGGCCCGACCTGGCGCGCTACCGGCGTGACGTGAGCGCCGCCCGGGTGTCCGGGGCGGACGTCTCGGCCGCCTGCGCGGCCGTCGGACAATGAGGCCTGGGGGGCACCGCGGCCTGACCCTGGTCGAGATCCTGGTCGCGTTGGCGCTGGGGTCGATCGTCCTGACGCTGGTCGGCTCGGTGTTCGTGGCGAGCCTCTCCGCCCAGCGCCGCGGCGTAAATCTTCGTGACGCGCAGGCCCACGCCAGGAGCCTCGTGGACATGATCGCCCGCGACGTCCGCGGCGCCAGCCAGAATCCCGGCGTGAAGGTGGGACCCCGGTTCGCCCTCGACGAGGGTGAGCCGCTGCTCTCTTTCCTCTCGGAGACGCCGCCGCCGTATCGGACCGGCCCCGCGTGGATCACGTACGTCTTCTTGCCGGATCGTGGCCAAGTGCTGCAGCAAGTCGTGGCGCCCGATGCACAGGGGGGAATGACGGTGCAGGATTCCCGCGTGGTGGCCACCGGCGTCATCAGGGTCGTGGTCGAGCAGGTTGCCGATGGCGTTGCGATCGAGGCCGAGGTGCGCCGGGGCCGCGAGACCGCCAAGGCGCAAGCGGTGGCCACACCGAGAAATCCTTGAGCGCTGAAGACATGGTGCCGGGGGACGGAGCTGAACCGCCGACACGGGGATTTTCAGTCCCCTGCTCTACCACCTGAGCTACCCCGGCGCGGAGAGTTGGGTTTGAGTATAGCCGACCCGCTGCGCACGGGCAAGGGCGGGGCGCTCACAGCCACGCGTCTTGGATTGGAGCGGCCCCGGCTCCGCCACCGAGCGGCGCGAGCCCCCAGTTGTCCGTGACCGTCCGGCAGAAACTGTAGTGGGTGTAGGGGGTCTGCGACACCACGCCTCTGCGCACGCCGCGCCCCCACAAGGCCGCGAAGACTCGATTGTTGCCGTCCCCGTCATCCTCGTCGTAACAGAGGAGGCGGCGAGGGTGTCGAGGAGCGCGGTGAGGTTCCGGTCGGCGAGGGCCGGGGGGCCGTCGTGCATGCTGTTCTCGTCGTCCCACCCGACGTAGACGAGCGCGGGGGTGGGCAGCGCGCCCGCGAGGTCGCGCCGAAAGGCGTCCAATCCGCGCCGCACCGAGGCCACAGGCGCGCGCAGGTCGGCAAACGGGTTGTGCTTTTGCGGGATCTCCCCGGCCAGATGGTACACATAGGTCGGAATCGGCGGGGCCTGCGCGGCAGCCTCGCTCGCGACGGACGGATGAAACGTGTCGATCGTCTCCCTGACGCCCCACGTGGCGCCCGAGATCATCGCCCGGTAATTGGGACCGGAGGGGTGCGAGACGCCGCTGTACCGCGCGAGGACCGTTCCCTCACGCGCCAGCCGCCGGTGCGAGGGCAGACCCGCGACCTGATCGAACCCGTGGTTCTCGAACACTCCGACCACGAGGCTGCTCCACCACCGGGAGCGCGCGGGGGCGCGCCCGGCCCCACCCAGCGTCGCGGCCACGGCCGCCGCGGCGATCGCCCACCGCACGAACGCACGCCGGTCCACGGCACGACCGGCTCGATGCTCCAGGCGTTCGTGCGCGGCGTGATGGACAGACCCGAGGAACGCTCTCATGCGGTTATGAGGATGGTCCCGTTGAAGCTCCTGCTGGCCTTGATCTGGCGGGAGCGACGGGATTTGAACCCGCGATCTCCTGCGTGACAGGCAGGTGTGTTAAACCAGGCTACACCACGCCCCCCGCGACGGCGGCACTCCCGCCAATCGTCAGTCTACGGCCCGATCCTTACCCTGTCAAGGAACGGACGACTCCCTCGGACTCCGGCGGCGATGCGGCGCGTGCGACCTGAATAGGCGGGGATCGGGATCAGACAATCGAGACTACGAGATCGGCACCTTGACGCGCGCCGGTGTCGTGGGCCCCTGCGCGAGCAGCCCGGAGATCTTGTCGAAGAGGCCGGCCACGGCGGTACCGTCCTCCGGGAACGTCACAACGGCGGCCGAGATCATCAGGCGCTTCACGCCGAGCAGCTGGGCGGCGACCGCATCCTCTTCCAGTCTCCGGGTCAACCGCTGCAAAATATCGACGGCGTCCATCTTGGCCACCCGCGGGAGAAGGATGGCGAACCGTCCGGCCCCGTCGTGCGCGATCACGTCGATCCGCCGCACGCAGGTCTGGATCAACTTGATGGCGCGGCGCAGAGCCAGATCCTTGTCACTCTCCCCGACCAAGGTGTCGTCGATGTAGTCTTCCAGCTGAACCTCTGCGAACGAGAACACGAGCAGCAGCCCCGAGCACCGCCGGATCTCGTCGGCGACCAGCTTCTGCAACCCGCCCCAGGGAAAGAGCGAGCGTGAGGGATCGACGCCGACCATCCGCTGGACTTCCTCGTGCAGCCGCGCCGCCTCGAGCGCCGACACCCCCTGCGCAGCCAGGCCGCGGACCCGCCGGAGCACCGGCTCCGCGAACGACTCCGGCACGGCGCCGAGCCCGCACAACCAGCCGCGCAGGCCCCCGGCGCGAATCAAGGGGACGCTCGCCATGAGCCCCTCCTGGCCGCCGCCGACCGGTGACCGGTGCGTCACCACCTCGCCACCCGTCGCGCCCGCGGGCAGAGGAGGCAGCAGCATCCCTGCCGGCCCGTGCTCGCCCTCCGCCCATTCGAATCCCCGGCTGGTCAAGATGCGCGGCGTCTCGTCTTCCCCGATCACGTAGGCCGCTCCCTTGGAGAGGCCGGTCGTCTCCAGGAAGACCTGAAGAAGGATCTCCAGGACGCCCTCCACCCGCAGTTCCCCGGAGAGGCGGCTGGCGATATCGTTGTAGAACCGCAGCTCCCGGAGCTGCTCCTCGAGCAGACCGGTCGCCTCCTGGAGGCGCTGATCCAGCAGTTCCGTCCATCGCGCCCGT
>VBAN01000141.1:0-450 GCA_005882445.1 Candidatus Segetimicrobium genomatis
TCACCACCATCGTCAGCGGCAAAGCGACGAGCGCAAAGAAAGGCGTCGTGGACATGAACGCCTGGTAGATGTTGGGCGACAGGAACGTCCGGGGCGCGCCGACGACGAAGATCAGCCAGATCACCAGCCCGACGGCGATCGTGGCGAGCTGCGTGGCGTACCGGCGGCCGTAGCGCGCGAGCCCGGCCCAGCCGCCCCCGGCCGATCCGCGCTGCGCCTCCGTGTGGGTGATCATCGCGCGCCGCGGCCGCGCTCACGCGCGGGCCTTCCTCAGCCTTGCGGGGCCGGCGATCCGTCGAGGCTGCCCGTCTGGGCGACCTGCTGCAGCCTGTGCGTGAGCTCTTCGAGGGTCACGCCGGCCTTCCGGAACTCCCCGGCCACGCGGCCGCGGTCGAGGACCACAATCCGGTCCGCGACCGGGTACACGTGGAAGACGTTGTGGTCGATGAA
>VBAN01000141.1:469-888 GCA_005882445.1 Candidatus Segetimicrobium genomatis
TCGGGTCTCCGAGATGGACAGCCCCATCGTGGGCTCGTCGAGGATGATGAGCCGCGCCTGAAAGTAGAGGGCGCGCACGATGGCCACGCCCTGCCGTTCTCCCCCCGACATCGTCCGCACGGCGGTGTCCGGCGTGACGGCGGCCGAGGTGAATCCCATTTCCTCGGACATGAGCCGCCGCGTCTCCCGGCGCATCCGCCCCAGATCGAGCAGGCCGAGCGTCGTCACGAGCTCCCGGCCCATGAAGATGTTGCGCCAGAGCGACTGCTTGTCGGCGAGCGCTTTTTCCTGGTAGACGGTTTCGATCCCGAGGGCGCGCGCCCTGGCGACGGTGAGATCGGCGACGCGCCGCCCGTCGATCACGATCTCCCCGCCCCGGTCTGGGCGGTGATACCCGGTGATGATCTTGATCAGCGTCG
>VBAN01000015.1 GCA_005882445.1 Candidatus Segetimicrobium genomatis
GCATCGTCGCCGCTCGGGCGTCGACCCGTCGCGGATGGCGAAGGAAGGCGCCGACCATGGCGTTGTCCAGGATGGTCATTTCCTCGAACGTGGCCGGCACCTGGTGGGTCCGCGCCATGCCCAGTCGGGCGTGCGCTTCAGGAGACGCGCGGGTCACGTCCGCGCCGTTGAACACGACGGAGCCGCCTGTCGGCTGCAGTTCGCCGGCCAGGCAGTTGAAGAAGGTGGACTTCCCGGCGCCGTTCGGCCCAATGATGCCGACGATCTCCCCTTCGTCCACCCGCAGGTCGGCCTGGGCGACCGCGGTGAAACCGTCGAAGGACTTGGTCACGTTCTGCGCGCTAAGCAGGATGGCCGTTCCGGATCCTCTCCGTCCGGAGCACCCGCGGGGCCAAGTATCGCCGCCACAACTCCAGCAGCCCGCCCGGCTCGAACCGGCACAACAGGAGGATCATCGCCCCATAGAAGATGTACGTCAGGCCCGTGCCCCCGCCGCCGAACAGCGTATTCGACTCCGTCTGCAACGGCACCAGGATGGCCGCGCCCAGCAGCGGGCCGGACAGGGTCCCGGCACCGCCCAGAGCCGCAACGATCACCATCTGCACGGAGACGAGGATGCCGAGCCCGCTGTCGGGGTCGATGAACCCGATCATGAGGGCGTACAAGGACCCCGCGAGCGCCGTGAACGTGGCGCTCAGCATCAGCGCATACAGCTTGTACCGCCGCACGGGAACGCCGAGGCTGCGCGCCGCCCGCTCCCCGGCCCGGATCGCCCGCAGGTAGTAGCCCATCCGGCTCTGCTCCATCCATGCGGTCGCGCCCAGCAGCACGGCGAGGACGAACAGGAAGATGTAGTAGTACGGCACCGAGCTGCGAAACGACAGATCCCAGAGGGTCCGTCCGCCCGCCGGACCCTGCAGGCCCACCGCCGCGCCGAGGAAGGGCCAGTTGCTGACGAGGATCCGGGTGAGCTCGGCAACGGCGATCGTCGCCATAGAGAAGTAGTGGCCCCGCAGCCGGAACGTGGGGGCGCCGATCAGGATGGCGATCGCGATGCTCACCGCCACGCCGACGGGCACGCCCAGCAGCGGCGCGCTCTGCCAGCGGCTGTAGAGGAGCAGCGGCATGTACGCCCCCGCGCCAAAGAAGATGGCGTGGCCGAAGGACACCTGGCCCGCGTACCCGCCCAGGATGTTCCAGGCGGAGGCGGAGATCGCCGCCAGCAGCACGAGCGCCATGGTGCGTTCGTAGAAGGGCCCCCGCAGCACCAGCGGGGCCAGGAGCAGCGCCGCGAGGACGGCCGTCCACCTCCACCGCATCAGGCGCGCTCCCCCATCAGCCCCTGGGGCCGCACCCAGAGGATCCCCACGAAGAGGGCGTACACCACCACGTCCTGATACACCGGACCGATGTAGAAGGCGGAGGTCGCCTCGATCAGCCCGATGAGGAGGCCGGCCACCATCGCGCCGGGCACGCTCCCGAATCCCCCGAAGGCGACCACCACAAAGGCGATCAGGGCGAGCGATTCCCCCACGGTCGGCGAGATGTAATAGAACGTCGCGATCAACGCGCCCGCGATGCCCGCGGCGGCCGAGGCCATCCCCCAGGCCAGCGCCTGCATCCGGTCGGGGTTGATCCCCATCAGCATCGCCGCCTGGCGGTCTTCGGCGACCGCCAGAATCTGGCTACCGAGCGCCGTCGGGTGAGCAGGACGTGCAATCCCAGCGTCAGGACGAGGGCGACGATGCCCGCGACGAACTGCGGGATCCCGATGAAGATCGGGCCCAACCTCATGGTGCCTCCCAGGACCGAGCCGGGCAGCGTCACGAAGTTCGCCGAGAAAATCCAAAACGCGGAGTAGCGGATCAGGAGGGCCAGCCCGAAGGTGGACAGGAGCTGCGCCAGCATGGGGCCGCGCATGACGCGGCGGATCAACCCGTAGTAAACGGCCGTCCCGAACCCGAACAGGAGGACGGCGGCGAGCAGGGAAAACGCCAGCGGTCCCGCATGCAGCCACGTGACCGCGAGGAACGCAATGTACATGCCGGCCATGACGAAGTCCCCGTGGGCGAAGTTCACGACGTTCATCATGCCCCAGATCAGCGTCAGGCCGGAAGAAAACAGCGCGTAGACGGCCCCCAGCAGGAGGCCGCCGGCGATCACCTGGGCGGCGGTGGCCACCGCTCCCTATTGCGGCGAGCCCTTAAACGGCCATTCCAGCGCGTGCTGCGCCGCGGAGGCCGGCCAGATGGTGACATAGTCGGTTCCGATCAACTGGGTGATGTACGTGGACGCCAGGATGTTCTGGCCCGTCGGATCGAAGCGGACGCCCTT
>VBAN01000143.1:0-1274 GCA_005882445.1 Candidatus Segetimicrobium genomatis
CGATAGACGGCTATCCCATCCTGGCTGCGAATATTTTCAATGACCATGAACAGCATGCCCTCACCTCCAAGATCTCGTCATGCACGCACCACCCAGCCCACTGGTTTTGGGCAGGGCCGCGAGGCTCCTCTGACAAAGGTAGATGCTCTGGAGATGGTCGAGCCAGTCTCGCTCGGGATGCCCTCGGAGGAGAAGCGCCGGATCGCCCTCGCGTCCGTGTTGGCGTCGGCGTTCCTCGTCGCCACGAAGGTCACCGTCGGACTCCTGACCGGCAGCCTGGGGATCCTCTCAGAAGCGGCGCACTCGGCCCTGGATCTGCTCGCCGCGGGGATCACCTTTGTCTCCGTCGGCGCCGCCGACGTGCCCGCGGACACCTCTCATCCCTTTGGTCACGGAAAGGTAGAGCAGTTGTCCGCGTTCATTCAAACCGGCCTCCTCTTCCTCACGAGCGGATGGATCGTGGTCGAAGCCGCCCACCGGCTCTTCTTTCAGGAAGTCCACGTGACGCCGTCCCTGTGGGCGTTCGCCGTGCTGCTCGCGTCCATCGTCATCGACATCAGCCGATCACGGGCCTTGGCACGGGCGGCGAGAAAGTACGACAGCCAGGCGCTCCAGGCCACCGCCCTGCACTTCTCAACGGATACCTACGGCACGGGCGCGGTCATGCTCAGCCTCGTCCTGCTCTCTGCCGCGCAACTGGGCCTGCCCTCCTGGCTGCGCCACGCCGACCCCGTGTCCGCGCTGGTCGTCGCCGGGATCACGTTGTACGTGGGACTGCGCCTGGGGCACGAGACGGTCGATGCGCTGCTCGATGCCGCGCCCAAAGGGGTGTCCGAACGGCTCGCCGGCGCCGTCGCCGGTGTGCCCGGGGTCCTGCACCAGGATCGGATCCGAGTCCGTCGAAGCGGCAACAGGTTGTTTGTGGACCTCCGGCTCACCCTGGAGAGCAACATCCCCTTGGAACATGCCCAGGCCGTGATCGATGACGTCGAGTCTGCGGTCCACACCCTCTATCCAACCGCCGACGTGGTCGTCGATGCGGCTCCCCGGGCGCCTGCTCCCGGAGACCTGGTGGACCGGATTCGCTCGATTGCGCACCGGGACAACTTCCAGATCCACGACGTGACGGCGTTCACGGTCAATGGCCGGGTCAGCGTGAACCTCGACTTGGAGATGGAGCCGGCGCTGCCGCTGAGCGCGGCGCACGACCGGGCCACCCAATTGGAACGCGCCATCGAGCGGGAACTGCCCGAAGTTCACGACGTCAACGTGCA
>VBAN01000143.1:1330-8735 GCA_005882445.1 Candidatus Segetimicrobium genomatis
AGGAGGCTCCGGATGCGCAAACAGATGTCGAGGAAAAGCTGCGAGAGATCGTTCGCGCCACCCCAGGCGTCCTGGGGTGTCACGCGGTGGAGGTCCGCAGGCTCGATCAGAACATGATCGTGACGGTCCACTGCACGCTGCGGCCCGGCCTCCCCGTGGCGGAGGCGCACGATATCACCGAGCGGATCGAACTGGCATTGCGCAAACGGCTCCGGCGAAACATCGTGGTCAATATCCATCCCGAGCCGCAATGAAATGCGAGCGGCCCGCGCAACGCCTCCGACCCGGCGCGTCCGAATAGCGCACCGGGACGAGTCCTCATTTGAGAGCGATGCTGCTGAACGGTTGATCCGGAGCGGCAGCGTCATACAGCGGGCCCCTCTTGAACACCCGGTCCGCTACCGTGATGTAGGAAGAGTTTGTCCAGAGCAATCGGTTGCCGGCCTTGAACGTGAAATACATGACCTGCACCACAACGGGCGATTTCGTGTAGACGACCACCAACGGCGACGCATCAAAGAGGAAGAACGGTTGCTGTTCCGTGATCGCCGCCTGATACCTGCGGCGTTCGGTCTGGTCGGCCGTCGCAAACCACTCCTTCACGCGTCTTGCGCCTTCGGGAGTCAGGCGCTCGGCGAAGTCGTCTATCCCCCGACCGGCAAGGGCCGATTTCAAGTCCTTGATCGTCGCGGTCACCCGCGAAACGAGGGTGGTCAGCCGTCCCGGCGTGTCGAGCGATGCGCCGACGAGAAACACAGAGCTCCGGGGCCCAGCCCAATTCGCCGTCCCCGAGGACGGCACGGGCGAGACTCGATGCGTGGCCCGCTTGATGTCTTCACCGGTGCAGTACGCTGGATTGGCCGTTGCCGCCGGTCCCCACATTGAATTGAACCAATCGTCCACGAGCTGATAAGTCACCGTGTCCGTCCGATAAGGAAGAAATCCAAATGATCCGTCATCCTCGGACGCAAAGATGAACGGCGCGAAAAACGTCTGCTGCTTGAACCGAATCTTCGCGAAAAACACCGCCAGTCCGTCGAATTCGTAGGCCCGAGGCATCGCGACGAGCTCAAGCACCTCGAACTGCTGAAAGAAGGCCTTCGCCTGGTCATCGAACCGCTTCGGATCTCGACCCAGCGTGGGGTGGGACTGTTGATAGAGCGCGGCTCGATCTTTCTGTTTGATGGCCGCGATCACGGCCTTGAGAGCGCGTTCAGGCGCGTCCAATGTGCTCCTGGTGTCTTCCCACCAGGCCGATTGGGGGTAGGCGCGCTCGACAACCTGCAGGCATGCCGTGGTCCGGATGCTCTGACTCTCCGCGTGAAAGATCATCGGCAGGTACGCCGGGTGACCCGGTCCCGCCGCTGCCGCGCCGCATCCCAGGCTGAGCGCGACGGCGATCACCATCAACGTGCGGACCGGGCCGAACGCCCGCACGATTGGAGCGTGTCTCTCGTCAAGGATCCTCATGGGCACCCAACCCGATAGAATCTTCACCGCGTCTCGCTCAGATTGGATACCCGTGTGATGCCGGGGGGAGGACAATTAGCCGGCCGGCGCCGCGAGCGCGCGCTCCAGCAGGCGGGCGTCTCCGAGGCGGGCCGCGCACGCCGTGAAGGCCTCGGTGGGGCCGCGCCACCGCAGCTCGTCCACATCGTGGAAGAGGCGCGCGTCGGTCCGGAGCGTCGCCAGATCCTTGAAGAGGAGGGCCATGCCGCGCCGGTCATCGCCGAGGACGGCGGGTGGGAAGTTCTCGATGATGCCGTGGCGGTTCAGCAAACGCGCCGCGGTTTTCGGACCGATCCCCGCGATGCCCGGATATCCATCCGCCGGATCGCCGACGAGCGCGAGGAAGTCGGGAATGAGGACGGGGTCCACTCCAAACTTCTCGCGAACGCCGTCCGCATCGAGGATCCTCCGGCCTCTCCGGTCAACCTGCACGACGCGACCGTCGTGGACGCATTGGGCCAGATCCTTGTCGGGCGTCCAGATGCAGATTTTCTCCACATCCGTATTTCCGGATGCGATCCGCGCCGCGGACGCCAGCCCGTCGTCGGCCTCGAGCTCGATCATGGGCCAGACGGCCACGCCCATCGCCGCGAGCGCTCGCTCAAGCGGGTGGAATTGCCCGAGGAGCGCGGGGTCAATGCCCTCTCCGGTCTTGTACCCAGACCAGAGATCGTTGCGAAAGGACTCGATGACGTGATCGGTCGCCACACCGACGTGCGTCGCCCCCTCCTCGATCGTCTCCAGCACGGTATGCAGCACACCGGTGACGGCGCCGAACGGCGGATCCTCTCCTTTGGTGAACCGGCGCAGACCGTAGAAGTGGCGAAACAGCTCGTACGTGCCGTCCAGAAGATGAACGATCATCGCGAAGCTCTTCCGGCGTGCGCACAGCGGCCCCGCTGATCACACGGCGGTGTTATCGACGTAACACCACCGCCAGTCCTCCCCGGGCTCCAAGGATTGGATGATGGGATGGCGCGTCCCGTGAAAGTGCTTG
The DNA here is from genome assembly GCA_005882445.1 of Candidatus Segetimicrobium genomatis. GTDB lineage: Bacteria > Sysuimicrobiota > Sysuimicrobiia > Sysuimicrobiales > Segetimicrobiaceae > Segetimicrobium. Next base: position 3,837 of record VBAN01000143.1, read on the forward strand.
GTGGCGTGCCGATTCTTCGAATCATCGCAGCATCCGACGTGGCCGCATGTCAGGCACAATCGGAGGTGCACCCAGGTGTCGCCCATCTCCAGGCACTCCTTGCATCCCTTGCCCGAGGGCGTCACCTTCCGTATTTGATCGAGATGTTTGCAGATCGTCGCCATACCGGCCTCCTGGAACATCAACTGTCTCTGCTCGATGACGGTGTCGATCGCGGTTCCGCGGCGCGGCGGGTCTCCAGAGGGGGCGGCGGCACCGTGGGCGCTTCCGCACTCAGCCGGCGGCACCATCGTCGAAACGACGGATCGGGGGACACCACCCGAACGGCCTGCCGGGCGGCCCGGCCGGCGGCGGGTGTCTGGATACCGGCGGCGTTGATCGCGGCCCCCCCAAGGAGCATCGCGGCGGCCACGAGCATGGCGAGATGAAAGGCGCCGGTGGACGCCTCGCGCGCCGCGCGGCGGACGGCCTCCGGGGTGCCGGGGCCGGGCAGATTGAGAGGCGCGACCTCTCCCCGGACCGCCGGGGACGCGACGTCCAACCCCGGGACCTGACCCGCCAGCGCGGTGTAGAAATGGCCGGTCAACACGATGAAGAGGGCGGCGACGGCAAGCTGGGGGCCCACATCCGCAATCGCATTATTGATGGCCGACGCCACCCCCGCATGCTCGACCGGCACGGAGGCCATGACCGTCGTGGTGAGAGGAGCAACCATCAGCATGCACCCGAGGCCGAACAGCAGGAGGCCGGGAAGGATGGCGGTCACGTAGCCGGCAGGCGGCGCGAACGTCCCGACCGCCGACAGGTTCAGGGCCCACGGCGGGCTCGTGGCCGGGATCCGCGCAAACCAGAGGACCCCGAGGGCCATCAGCACCGGCCCCGCCGTCATGAACCAGCGGGGGCCGTAGCGCGCCGCCAGCGCGCCAAACCGCGCCGAGAACAACGCCATGAAGATCACCCCGGGAACGGTCGCCACTCCGGCGGCGGCGGCCGAATACCCGAAGGTGCCCTGCAGCAGCAGCGTCAGATAGTAGAACGTCACGGCGAGCGCCGCGTAGATCACGAGGGTGGAGAGGTTCGTCACTGTGAAGTTCCGCGAACGGAACAGCGACGGCGGGATGAGAGGATTGGGGGCGCGCATGATCCACCACGGCAGCAGGAGGGTGGCCGCGGCGCCGATGCCGAGCGCGGCGAACGCCGCCGGACTGTGCCATTCCCGCTGCTGTCCCGAGATCGTGCCGACGACCAACCCTCCAACGGCCAGGGCCGTCAGGAGCGTGCCGGGCACATCGAACGCTTTCGCCGCGCCGGCGTCCCGGCTCTCGCGGACGAACCGCCCGGTCATCCACAGCGTGATCAGGACGACCGGGACATTGATCAAGAACACCGCCCGCCACGACACGGTGTCCACCAGCAATCCGCCAACAAAGGGGCCGAGGATCGACAGGCCGGCGGTGGCGCCGGACCACACCCCGAACGCCCGCCCCTGCTCCTCGCCGGAAAACGTGGCCGTGATCAGCGCCATCGAGCCGGGAACCAGCAGGGCGCCCGCCACGCCCTGCAGCACGCGAAACACCACCAGCCATTCCATGGTGGGCGCAAGCCCGCTGAGGATCGAGGTCACGCCGAACCCGGCGAGTCCCAGCGTAAACATCCGGCGGCGGCCGTACACATCGGTCATCCCGCCGGCCAGGATCAGGAGCGCGCTCTCCGCCAGGAGATACCCGCCGTAGACGTAGGACTGGCCCTCCAGAACGCCGAGGAGGTGCGCGGGCAATTCCTGCCCCATCCGGGGCAACGCGACCGACACGACGCTCGAGTCCAGGAACACGATACACGACCCGAGAATCGCCGCCCAAAGCGTCCCGCGCGCGCTGCTCACCTCTCGACCCTCATGGGGTGGGAAACGCCGCCGGGCGTTGATCTCTTCCGGCTACCGGTGCGCGGGGCGTGCCGGCCGCAGGGCCATCGTCAGCGCGGCGGCGTGCGTTCGAGGTTTTCACGATCCCATCGTCCAAGGGTCGCGGCCGCCTCGTACGTGCTCTGAAGAAACTCCAGCACCGCCGCGCGCGGATCCGCCGCCGATCGGACGTCATCGTACATCAGCAGGAAATTGTTGAACTCTGCGCTGTAGAATGCCTGCGCCGGGCGGATCGGCGCGTCCTTGCATCCGGGGGGTTCAGGCGCCGCATACGAGTAGAACGCGGGACCGGTGAGGCTTCCGCTCCCGGGCCAGAAGCCGCAGCTGCTCACCTCATGGGAGTACCCTTCGCGGGTAATGGGATCGGCGCCCTCGGAGACCGGCGCGCGCCGGCCCGAAAAGCGGGTCACGGCCATGTCGAAGCCTCCCCAGAAGAAGTGGGCCGGGCTCGCCTTACCGATGAAGCGCGCCCGGAACTCCTTGAGGATGAGGTCGACCCGGAGAAGAACCCGCCAGAACCGATGCGCGGAGGCCGCATCGTAGGACGCGTGCCGGCGGTCCTCTTCGAAGCGAACCGGCGCTTGCACTTCGGACGGCATCGTCCAGATTCGGACGCCGATCCCGAGCCCCCGGAGTGTCTCCATCACGTCGTGATAGAACTCGGCGACCGACCGAGGCCGGAGTGGGATGCGTTCTGTTTGCCCCTCGCTCGTCTGGAAGATCAGCGCATGGTCGATGAAGTCGAAGGTCGCGTCGAACGCGCGCTCGCCGAACGGGATCGGTGTCGTGGTGAGGCCGCGGGAGGTCAGATAGAACGGGACCTCCCACCAGTGATTGACGAGGGGCGTGAGCTTGAGCCTGATCTTCCCGACGATCTGCATCCACATGTGGAGCGTATCCCGGGTCTCCCTCCATGCCTCCAACGGCAACGCGGGCCACGCCTCTCGGGGAGACTCGGCGTGCGATGAGGGCCGGACAACATCAGAGCGCATCGGGATCCCTCCTACCGCGGACCGGGCTGTGGCACACGGAGCCTGGGCAGGCGGGCCGTGAGGGCCTCACGCTCAGGTTCCAACCAAGGCGGCAGCCGGAGCTGCGCGCCAAGGGCGTCGGGAGACTCGTCTACCGCGAAGCCGGGGTCGTCGGTCGCGATCTCGAACAGCACGCCGCCGGGCTCGCGGAAGTAGATCGACTTGAAATACCGGCGGTCCCGCACCGGTGTCACGCTCAACCCTTCTTCGAGGATCTTCCGGCGCCACCCCTGCTGGGTCTCCTCATCCGGCGTTCGCCACGCGACGTGGTGAACCGTGCCAACCGCCACATGGCCCGGTGGTGCATCCGGAGCGTTGACAATATCCACCCAGCAGGCCAGGCCCCCGTCCCCCACGACGTACCGGCGGCGGTGTCCCACGGACCTGACCAGACGGAAACCCAGCGCCTGGGTCAGCACCGCTTCGGTATCCTCGTACGCATGCTCGAGCAACGCGACACTGTGGAATCCTCGGATCGCCTGCGCGACCGGGACGGGCGCGGCCGCCCACGAATGGCCCAAGGCCTCTCTGGGATCCGCGACGAGCTCGAGCTGCAGCCCATCGGGGTCTTCGAACACCAGGATGGGCTCATCGAACAGGGACTCCAGCCTCTCCACCGTGACCGCATGACTCCGCAGGCGATCCTCCCAAAACCCCAACGCGTCGGCAGGGATGGAAAACGAGACGGCCGCCGCCTGCCCGACCCCGTGGCGCCCGCGGGGCGCGCCCGGCCAGGGGAAAAAGGTGAGAATCGTGCCGGGTCGCCCGAGTGCGTCCCCAAAGTACAGGTGATAGGTGCCGGGATCGTCGTAATTGACCGTCTGTTTCACCAGGCGCAGGCCCAGGATCTCGGCGTAGAACTCCACGGTGTGCTGGGGGTCGCCGGCGATGGCCGTGATGTGATGAATCCCAAGCAGCGTCACGTCCGGCTACCGCCCTCACTGATCCGAAGAATCCGCGTTCCGCGCATGTCCATCCAATATCGCCCTCGCACATGCGTCAGGCGAATCACGGCGGTATCGCAGGACGGACAGCGCACCACCGTCCCCATGCCGTGGACGTATGCGGCAAACGCGCCGATCGGATCGGTGAAACCACACCCTCCGCATGTGGCAAGGACGCCGGTCATTTCAAAGGGAAAGACCTCACCCAGGATCCCTCCGACGACATTCCCGTCCAGCCTGCTCTCCATCATCCTCCTCCTGTCGGACCGAAGCGTTCCGTCTTGACGCGGGCCGGGTCGTAGCCGAGCGACACCAGGCCCGTTGCCGCCGTCTCGACGAACTGCGTGGGGCCGCAGATGTAGGCGCGGGGGCGGTCTTGAGCAGGCCACGCCACTTCCCGCAGCAGATCGCCGTCGATGCGGCGCCGGTACCCTGCCCACCCCGGCGGCTGTCTCCGGGTGAGCGTGTAGATCACGTCCACCATCCCGTCGCCTCGCGTGAGTTCGTCGAGTTCATCGCGGTAGATGACCTCGTCCTGCGATCGCGCGGCGTACAGCAGTCGGGCCGGCACGGTGCTCGCGACCGCGCGGCGGTGCCGGATCATGGCCATCAACGGCACAATCCCCGATCCCCCGCCGACCAGCAGGAGGGGCCCACCCATCTGCGCCTCCCAGACGAGGTACCCGCCGATCGGACCGCGCAGTTCCAGGCGGTCGCCGGGCTTCACCTCGTCAACCAGGTACGGAGACGCCTCTCCATCGTCCAGCCGCTCGACGGTGATCGTCACCTTCCCTCGTTCTTCGGGAGGTGAGGCAATGGAGTAGCTCCGCTCCGCCTGGTAGCCGTCTTCCGCGGTGAGCCGGATATCCACGTGCTGGCCCGGCCGGTGTCCCTGCCACCCCGGCACCGCCAGCGTCAGGCTCCTCGCCCGCGCGGTCTCCGTCCGGGTCTCCACCACCTCGCCGAGCTGCCAGATCAGTCGCCCGTGTAGCGCTGTTCCTTC
>VBAN01000016.1 GCA_005882445.1 Candidatus Segetimicrobium genomatis
CGGTTCGTCCGCGAGCTCGGCGTGCCGGCGTATGGCTTTGCCCCCGGCGATCCGGAGAGCGATCCGGCGCGGCACAACATCCACGGGCCCAACGAGTCGGTCGCCGTCGTGGATCTGGTGGTGCAGACGGCGGCCTACCTCGCGCTCGCCTACCGGCTGGCGGCCGCCTGAAGCGGCGCGCGGCCGAGCATGAGTTTACGCGGGAGGCCGCGAACGATTGAGCAGGTGGTCGCGCCGGATGCGCGGCGCGGAGGTGGAGGATGTTCACGGCGTTCGTGATGATCCAGGCCGAGCGCCGCCGCATGCAGGACGTGGCGCGCCGGATGGCGGAGATCCCCGGGGTCGAGGAGGTCTACTCGATCACCGGGGACTGGGATATCATCGCCGTGCTGCGCCTCAAAGAGTACGACGACCTGGCCGAGATCGTGACCGGCAAGATGGTGGAGATCCCGGGCATCGTCCGCACCAACACGCACCTGGCGTTTCGCGCCTTCCCGCAATCGCTGCTCGAACGGTCGTTCTCCGTCGGGCTCGAGGGAGAAGGGGAAGCGGGGGGGCCGGCCGGTGGCTAGGGATCCCGGCCCGAGCCGAGGGAGGGACAAGATGGCGCGCAAGCTCGCGGTGGCGTTGAGCCCCGATCAGCTCCAGAGCATGCTCCGGACCATGCACATGATCAGGCAGTTCGACCTGCGGGCCCTCGACCTCTACCGCGAGGGCGCGATGCGCGGCTCCACGCACCCGTACATCGGCATGGAGGCGGTCGCGGTCGGCGCCTGCGCCGCGCTCCGGCCCGCCGATCGGATCACCAGCACTCACCGGGGGCACGGGCACTGTCTCGCCAAGGGCGGTGATCCCCGGCTGATGATGGCCGAGTTGTTGGGCAAGGCCACCGGCTACTGCAAAGGGAAGGGCGGGTCCATGCACATCGCCGACGTGGAAGCCGGGATCCTGGGCGCGAACGGGATCGTCGGCGGCGGCATCGGGCTGGCGACCGGAGCCGCGCTGGCCGCCCAACTGGCGGGGCGCGACGACGTGACCCTCTGTTTCTTCGGCGACGGCGCGTTGAACCAGGGGATCCTCCATGAGTCGGCCAACCTCGCCGCGATCTGGAAGCTCCCCGTCGTGTACATCTGCGAGAACAACCAGTACGCCATGTCGGCGCGCGCCGACAAGTTTACGTCGGTGCCTGATCCGGAGGTGCGCGCGAAGGCCTACGGCTTTCCGGGGGTGAGCTGCGACGGCATGGACGTGATGGCCGTCTACCGGACGGTGGCCGACGCCGTTGCGCGCGCCCGGGCCGGCGAGGGACCCTCGCTGGTGGTCTGCGTGACCTACCGCTACTTTGGTCATCATGTGGGCGATCCTCTCAACTACCGTGACAAGGCCGAGGTCGACGCGTGGAAGACCAAGGATCCCATTGACCGGTTCCAAGCCGACCGGCTGGCGGCCGCGGTGACCCAGGAGATCGACGCGGCCGTTGCCTTTGCGAAGGCCAGCCCCGAGCCCGAGGTTGAGGCGCTGATGGAGGATGTGTACGCATGAGCCGGCCGGTGATTGAGACCACCCCCGCGCCCGCCGCGACGCGGGTGCTCACCTACGCCGAGGCGCTCAACGAGGCGCTGCGGGAGGAGATGCGCCGGGATCCCCGGGTGTTCGTGATGGGCGAGGACGTGGCGGTCTGGGGCGGCGGCGGCGTGTTCGGCGTGACGCGGGGGCTGGTGGAGGAGTTCGGGCCGCAGCGGGTGCGCGACACGCCGATCTCCGAGGAGGCGATCGCCGCCCTCGCGGTCGGGGCCGCGGTGGCGGGGGCGCGTCCGGTCGCCGAGTTCATGTACGCGGACTTCATGGGGCTCGCGATGGAGCCCATCGTCAACCAGGCCGCGAAGATCCGGTACATGTTTGGCGGCAAGGCCAGCGTTCCGGTCGTGTTTCGCGCCCAGGAGGGCGCCGGGCGCGGGAACGCGGCCCAGCACTCGCAGTCGCTGGAGGCCTGGTTCTGCCACATCCCGGGGTTGAAGGTGGCGGTCCCAAGCACGCCCGCGGACGCCAAGGGCCTCTTGGTCAGCGCGATCCGGGACGAGAACCCCGTCGTGTTTCTCGAGCACAAGATCCTTTACAACACCAAGGGTCCTGTCCCGGCGGGCGACGTCGCGATCCCGATGGGTGTCGCGGACTGCAAGCGCGCGGGGCGGGATGCCACGTTTGTCGGTGTCCACACCATGGTCCACAAAGCGCTCGCGGCCGCGGAGATCCTGGCCGCCGAGGGGATCGACCTCGAGGTCATCGATCCCAGGACGCTCGTCCCCTTCGACCTGGACACGATCGTCGCGTCGGTCCGCAAGACCGGGCGGCTCGTGGTGGGCCACGAGGCGTACGAACGCTGCGGGATCGGCGCCGAGATCATCGCGCAGGTCATCACGGCCGCGTTCGATGCGCTGGATGCCCCGCCCGTGCGCGTGTGCGGCGAGAATGTGCCGATTCCCTACAACGCCCGGCTCGAAGCCGCCGCGCTCCCCCAGGTGGAGGATATCGTCGCCGCGGTGCACCAGGTGGTCGCCTGATGCCGACGGAGGTGGTGCTCCCGCGGCTGGGACTGACCCAGGAGGAAGGGACGGTCGTCCGATGGCTCAAAGCCGAGGGAAGCCGGGTGGCCAAGGGTGAGCCGCTCTTCGAGGTGATGACCGATAAGGCCACCCTCGAGGTCGAGGCGCCCGCCTCCGGCGTGCTGCTGAGGATCCTTGTCGCGGAGGGCGGGACCGTGCCCGTCGCCACCCCGATCGCGGTGATCGGCGAGCCCGGCGAGGCCGTGGCGGCGCCGCATTCGGCCCTCGGCGAGCCTGGGAGCGGGGACCGCGCGCAGCCGGCCGGAGCGAAAGCCGATCGAAAGCCGATCGAAGCGAAGAGTGGAGCGGAGGTAAGCGAGGAGTGGAGCCAAGGGAAGGCCGATCGACGCGAACCGTGGAGCCCAAGTCAGGCCGGCGGGAATGGGCCCGGGCGGAACGCGCCCGCCGCGACTCCGGTGCCCGAGCCCACCGGCCGCGTAAAGATTTCGCCCCGCGCCCGGGCGCTGGCAGACGCCCAGGGCGTCGACGTGCGCTCCCTGGAGGGCACCGGTCCGGGCGGACGGGTCATCGAGCGCGATGTCCAGCAGGCGATCGCTGCGCGGGCTGCGGCACCCGCAGGAGGCGCGCAGCGGCCGGCGGCGCAGGGCGTTCAAGCGGCAGGATCGCCGGGTCCGCAGGCGGCGGCGCCCGCGCCCGCCGCCGCCCCGCCCCCACCGGTTCGTCAGGGCCCCCAGGCCGCGCCCGGCCCAGGTCCCGCGGCGGCGCCCAGCGCGGCAGCGGCGAAAATGCGCACGATCATCGCCCGGCGGATGCTGGATAGCCTGCAGACCACGGCGCAATTGACGCTCACCACCGAAGCCGACATGGACGAGATCGAGCGGCTCCGGAGCGAGGTCGGTCCGGAACTGGAACGCCGTGAAGGAGTGCGGGTCACGTACACCGACCTCATCGTGCGGGCGGTCGCCGTGGCCCTCCGCGAGCACCCCGCCGTCAACGCGCGGTGGGAAGGGGAGGGGGTGCGCCGGCTTCCCGAGATCCACATCGGCGTCGCCGTGGCTCTCGACGAGGGGCTGGTCGTGCCGGTGGTGCGCAACGCCGACCGGGCGACGCTCGCGCAGATCTCCGCGGCGATCCGGGATCTGTCGGAGCGGGCGCGCGCGCTGCGGCTGCGGCCGGAAGAGATGCAGGGCGGTACCTTCACCGTCACCAACCTCGGGATGTACGACGTCGATGCCTTCACGCCGGTGCTCAACCCGCCGGAGGCGGGGATTCTGGGCGTGGGCCGTCTGCACCGGCGCCCCGCCGCCGTGGGCGACCGGGTAGAGATTCGATCGGGGATGGTGCTGTCACTGACGTTTGACCACCGGGTCGTCGACGGCGCCCCGGCCGCGCAGTTCCTGCAACGGACCAAGTTCATCCTGGAGCACCCGTACCTGCTGCTGCTCCCCTAAGCGTACGCGAACCGCCCGATGCTACAATAAGGACGGCCATGCGTTTCCGTCCCGAGATCGACTACTACGAGATTCTCCAGGTGCACCCGCGGGCGTCCCCGGCGATGGTCAAGAAAGCGTACCGCACGCTCATGGGCGAGATGGGCGGGCATCCCGATCTCGGGGGGGACGAGGAGCGGGCCAAGCTGATCAACGAAGCCTATACGGTGCTCGGCGACGCCGAGCTGCGGCGCGCCTACGACAGGGCGCGGGGTGTGCGCGCATCAGGGGGCCGGCCGGGAGGCGCCCCTTGGTGGCGCCCGAGCGGGCCGGGGGATTCCGGGCCGGCCGGCCGCGAGATGGAGCGGCTCGCCGGGACGGTCTCAAAGGTGCTGCTCTCCGCTCTGGACCTGGCGGATCTTCTGGCGATGATCCTCCTCCTGCTGCAGATCTGGCGCCAGGTGTCGCCGGCCGGGAGAGTCTGAGCCCCCCTGCGGGGACTCCAAACCGAGGTAGAGATAACCGCACGCAGAGGTTGCCGATGACGGTGCTGGCGGTGGGGGACGAGGTGGACGAGCGGCTCCTCGGGGACTCCCTGCCGGAGCGCCTCCGAGGGGTGCGGCTCCTCCTCTCTTGCGGCGACCTGCCGGCAGACTACCTCGAAGCGCTCGTCGACCGGTTCCAGGTTCCACTCCTCTATGTGCGCGGCAACCACGACCACCGGTACGGAGAGGCGACGCCGCCCGGCGACAACATCCACGGCCGCATCATCACGGTGGGCGGGCTTCGAATTCT
>VBAN01000142.1 GCA_005882445.1 Candidatus Segetimicrobium genomatis
ACGTCTTCGTGAGCCCGGTCAGCACCGCGGAGTTCATCGCCGCGATGCTGCTGCTCGGGGTGATGAAGGTCATCGTGACCGGGCTCCTGCTGTCCGCCCTGGCCCTCGTCCTGTACGCCTTCAACCTCTTCCAGTTCGGGCTGCCGCTGATCCCGTTCGTTCTCAACCTGCTCCTCGCCGCGTGGGGGATCGGCCTCATTACCACCGCGATGATCCTGCGCTTCGGCCAGGGCGCGGAGATGCTGGCCTGGGCGATCCCGTTCCTCTTCCAGCCGTTCTCCGCGGTCTTCTACCCCGTCACGGTCCTCCCGGCGTTCCTCCGGCCCGCCGCGTGGGCGCTCCGCACCACCCACGCGTTTGAAGGCATGCGCGCCGTCTTGAGCGGGAGCGCCGTCCCGTGGAACCTGGCCGGGTGGGCGCTCGCGGAGAACGTCGTGCTCCTGGCGCTGAGCGCCGTGGTCTTCGCCCGGGTGATGTACATCGCGCGCGACCGAGGTCTGCTGCTGCGTCTGGAAGGCTAGGCGGCATGAGCCAGCCTCCGGCGGAGACCTCCGCATCGCGGATCCTGGCCGGGACCTCGGGGTTCGCGTTTGCGGAGTGGAAGGGCGGGTTCTATCCGCCGGACCTCAAGCAGGACCGGATGCTCGGCTTCTACGCCGGGCATCTCCCGACGGTGGAGATCAACGTGTCCTTCTACCGCATGCCCACCAGCAAAATGCTCGAAGACTGGAAGGCGCAGACGCCGCCGCACTTCCGGTTCGCCGTCAAGGCGCACCGGCGGATCACGCACATCAAGCGGCTGCGGGACGTGGACGAGGAGGTGCGGTGGCTGCACGAGCGCGTGACCGAGCTCGGCGAGCGCCTCGGTCCGGTGCTGTTCCAGCTGCCCCCTTCGCTTCGCCAGGATCTGGCGCTGCTGGAGGGCTTCCTCGCGACCCTCCGGCCGATGCCGTACGTGGCGGTCGAGTTCCGGCACGCCTCCTGGCACCAGGACGCGACCTACGATCTGCTGCGCCGCCACCGCGTCGCCCTCTGCATCGCGGAGGACGAGCAGTCCTGCGAGCCCCTCGTGCACACCGCTTCCTTCGGGTACTATCGCCTGCACCGGCTCCAGTACACGACCGCGCAGCTGGAGGGGTGGGCCGATCACCTCAGGTCGGCGCCGCACCTCTCGCCGGTGTTTTGCTACTTCACCCACGAGACCGGCCCCGAAGCGATAGCCTACGCCCGCGCGCTCACGGACCTCGTCCGCGCCGCGCCGTAGTTCGCGCGCCCCCGCAGCCCTGCCGGTTCTGGTACGATCACCGTGTGGGTCTCGAGGATTATCGGCGGAAGCGGCGCTTCACGGACACCCCGGAGCCTCAGGGCGCGCCCGGCGCGCAGAGCGCGCATCCCCGATTCGTGGTGCAGGAGCACCACGCCCGGAATGTCCACTGGGATCTCCGGTTGGAAATGGAAGGCGTCCTGCGCTCGTGGGCGATCCCGAAGGGGCCGTCGCTCGATCCGGCCGACAAGCGGCTCGCCGTGCTGGTCGAGGACCATCCCATCGAGTACGGGGAGTTCGAAGGCGTCATCCCCCCGGGCAACTATGGCGCCGGTACGGTCATGCTCTGGGACCGCGGAACCTACGAGTGTCTCGAAGGCGATCCCGCCGAGGCGTTCCGGCGCGGGAAGCTCACCCTGGTCTTCTCCGGCGAGAAGCTGCGGGGCGAGTTCCATTTCGTCCAGACCAAGCGCAACAACGGCCGCGACTGGCTGCTGTTCAAGGGGAAAGACGGGTTCGCCACGTCAGGATACAGCCCGTTGGGCACGCGCTCGATCAAGAGCGGCCGCCTGATCGAGACCATTCGGGCCGACAAGGACGCGCGCTGGACCGCATCGGCCGGGCCGAACGCGGCATCCGGCCCACGCCCGCCCCTCCCGGGATCGCAGGGCGCGAATCCGGCAGGATCGGATCCGAAGGTCACGACGGGCGCGCGAACGACAGCCGAGCCCCGCACGGGCGCAGCGTCGCGGAAGAGCGCGCGGGCTCGGAAAGGCGGCGCGGAGGACCCGTTCCCGGCCCCGTTCCGGCCCATGCTGGCGCAGGCGGCCGCCCGGCCCTTCAACCGCGCGGGCTGGCAGTTCCCCGAGGTCGTTGAATCGCTCGCGAATCTCGATGGAGACGGCGCGGTGCTCGACGGCGAGATCATCGCCCCCGACGAGCACGGCCGGCCGAGCTTTGCCCGGATGCAGGAGCGGTTCCACCTGGAACAGGAGTCCGAGGTACGGAAGGCCGCCGAGCGGATTTCGGTCGCCTACGCCGTGTTCGACTGCCTGTACTGGGACGGCCGTGATCTGCGGGCGCACCCGCTCTCGGCGCGGCGGCGCGTGCTGGAGGAACTCACGCTTCCGGCGGGGATGTTCCGCAGCGACACGGTGGAGGGCGAGGGACTCACGTTGTTCGAGGCGGCCCGCCAGCACGGGCTCGAGGGGATCATCGCCAAAAAGGCCGGCAGCCCCTACCGGCCCGGGACCCGCAGTCCGGACTGGGTGAAGATCAAGGTCCGCAGGACCCTCGAGGCGGTTGTGGGCGGGATCACGCGGGGCAAGGGCTACCGGAAGGGCACGTTTGGGGCGCTCGTCCTGGGTCAGTACGACCGCACGGGGGCGCTCGTGCACATCGGTCAGACGGGGGGCGGACTCAAGGACGCCGATCTCCGCCTCCTGCGCGCGCGCCTCGACCCTCTGGTCACCAAGACATGTCCGTTTGCCGAGGCGCCGGACACGCTGCAGCCGGCCACTTGGGTCCGTCCCGAGGTGGTGGTCGAGGTCGAGTACGGAGAGCGCACCCCGGACGGCAAGTTGCGGGCGCCGGTGTTCCTCAAGGTGCGGGACGACATCCCGGCCAAGGACGTGTTCCTCCCGCCGGACGAGACGGTCCCTCAGGCGGGCAACGGAATCCGGCCGGCCCCGGGGACTGCGGTGGCGGAGCGGGCCGCCGATCCTGCGGGATCGGGCCGCGGGCCCGCGAAGCCGGAGCGCGCCGATCCGGGGCCCGCGGGATCAGCGTCCGGCGCAACAGCACCGGTCCAAACGCGGGCGGCTGCGAAGAAGACGCCCGCCCCCTCCGAGGTGGCGTTCAGCAACCTGGACAAGATCTTCTTCCCGGAGCTCGGCCTGACCAAGGGCGATGTCATCGCCTACTACCGTACGATTGCCCCGTACCTGCTGCCGCACCTGAAGGATCGCCCGCTCACCCTGAGACGATGGCCCAATGGGATTCACGGCGAGGATTTCTTCCAGAAGGACATCCAGGATGCGCCGCAGTTCGTGCGGACGGTCCGCATCTGGTCCGACCAGGGAGACCGCGACGTGCGCATGGCCGTCTGCGACGACGAGACGGTGCTCCTGTGGCTCGCGCAGATGGCCTGCATCGAGATGCACGCGTGGTTCTCGCGGATTGCGCCGGTCCCCGGGCGCGGCCGAAACCGGCCCGGCACGACCTTTGACCAATCGGAAGCGGCGATCGAGGCGAGCACGCTCAATGTCCCCGACTTCGTCGTCTTCGACATCGATCCGTTCCTGTTCCCGGAGGGCACGGGGCCGACCAGGCGCCACGGCGAGCTCGACCCGGACTACACGCGCCGCGGGTTCGAGGCCGCCCGGCAGGCCGCGCTGTGGCTTCATGAGGCGCTCGAGGGGCTCGGCCTCCGCGCGTACCTCAAGACATCGGGGAAGACCGGGCTGCACGCGTTCGTCCCGGTCGCGCGCCGGTACACGTTCGCGCAGACCCACGCCTTCGCGAAGACCGTGGCGACGTGGCTCGAGCAGCAGCATCCGGAGGCGTTGACCACCGCGTGGGCGGTGCCGCAGCGCGTAGGCAAGGTTTTCCTCGACTACAACCAGAACGTCCGCGGCAAGACGCTCGCCAGCGTCTACAGCCTCCGGCCGGTGCCGCAGGCCACCGTCAGCGTGCCGGTCACCTGGGAGGAGCTGCGGGCCGGGTTCGACCCGCTGCAGTGGACGATCACCACGGTCTTCGGCCGGCTCGAACAGATCGGCGATCTGTGGGCGGATATCACCACGCAGGCCCAGCGGCTGGAGCCGCGCGCCAAGAAGGCCAATCGAAGCGAGGAGTAGATGTCTTCCTGCATCGTGGCGTTGGGCGGGGGCGGGTTCAGCATGGAACCGGAGAACCCGCGGCTCGACCGCTACGTCCTGTCGCTTGCCCGCCGGTCACCGCCGAAGATCTGCTTCGTGCCCACCGCGGGCGGCGATTCGGACAACTACATCGTGCGCTTCTACGATGCGTTCACCGTTGACCGCTGCCTGCCGTCGCACCTGCGGTTGTTCAGCCGGAAGATTCAGGACCTCCGCGAGTTCATTCTTCAACAAGATATCGTCTATGTCGGCGGCGGCGCGACGGCCTACCTGCTCGCCACTTGGCGGCTCGCGGGCCTCGACGCCATTTTCCGTGAGGCCTGGAAGCGCGGCGTCGTGCTGTCCGGCGTCAGCGCCGGCGCCGTGTGCTGGTTCGAGGCGGGGTTGACCGACTCGTTCGGCCGGCCGTTGCGGCCGCTGCGGGAGGGCCTCGGGTTTCTCCCCGGCAGCTTTTGCCCGCACTACGACGGCGAGAAGGACCGGCGCCCAGCCTACCAGCGGTCCGTGGCGGACGGCGACGTTCCCCCCGGGATCGCGGCCGATGATGGCGTCGCGCTCGTCTACCGGGACGCGGACCTGGCCGAGATCGTCTCGTCTCGACCCGCCGCCCGCGCGTGGCGCGTGGAACGGACGGCCGACGGTGCGCGCGAAACCGAGCTCATTCCGCGCTGCCTTGAGTGACCAACCGGGTGAGTTCCCGCCTCGCGGAGAGAGGCCTTGACCACGGGCCGCGCGCCCGCCTAGAATCGTTCCAGACGCCCGGCAGAGAGAGGAGCAGGTTCATGCCCAGCACCCACCCCAAGTTTATCTGGTTCAACGGCGCGGTTGTGCCCTGGGACGAGGCGAAGGTCCACGTCTCGACCGCCACGGTGCTCCGCGGCGCGAACGTGTTCGAGGGCGTCCGCGCCTATTGGAACACCGACGAGCGCGAGCTCTACATCTTCCGCAACGATGAGCACATGGCGCGCCTGTGGAACTCCACGAAGATCATGCGCATGGCCGTCCCCTGGTCGAAGGAAGACCTCACGCAGGCGCAGATCGAGGTGATCCGCGCCAACGGGTTCGAGGGGACCGTGTGGTTCCGGCTCACGCTGTACGTGGGGGAGGGCGAGGAGTCCATCTGGCCGCCCGAGCAATTGCCGGTCGGCGGCTTTATCATGCCCCGGCTCGCCCCCCACTCACCGGGGATCTCCGAGGGGATCGATACCTGCATCAGCACGTGGACGCGGATCGGCGACACCACGGTGCCCCCGCGCGTCAAGTCGGGAGCGAACTACCACAACGCCCGGCTGGCGGTCATGGAGGCGCGCACGAACGGGTACGCCGGCCAGCCGATCATGCTGAACGAGCGGGGGAAGGTGTCCGAGGGACCGGGGGCGTGCTTCTTCATCGTCCGCGACGGGGCGATGATCACGGCGCCCGTCACCTCCAACATCCTCGAGTCGATCACCCGCGAGACCGTGCTGGAGCTGGGCCGCGATGTCCTGAGGCTGCGCGTCGTGGAGCGCGAGATCGATCGGACGGAGATCTACATCGCCGACGAGGCGTTCTTCTGCGGCAGCGGGTGGGAGGTCACCCCG
>VBAN01000146.1:0-1885 GCA_005882445.1 Candidatus Segetimicrobium genomatis
GAAGGTGGCCGGGCTCTTCCGGCGCCGCGGCTACAATATCGACAGCCTGGCCGTGGGGGTGACCGAGCAGCCGACGGTCTCGCGGATGATCATCATCGTGGGGGGCGAGCCCGAGATCCTCGAGCAGATCATCAAGCAGCTCAACAAGCTCATCGAGGTCATCAAGGTCAACGACGTGACCGGGTTCAGCACCGTCGACCGGGAGCTCGCCTTGATCAAGCTCAACGCCACCCCGGCGACGTGCATGGAGATCATGGAGATCTCCAACGTGTTCCGGGCCAACGTCGTGGACCTCACCGAAAAGACGATGACCCTGGAAGTGACGGGGCGCTCGGACAAGATCGACGCGATCCTCTCGCTCGTGCAGAAGTACGGGATTCGCGAGATGGTGCGGACGGGCCAGGTCACCCTGGTCCGGGGCACCCAGCCGACATAAGGAGGGGGCCGATGCCCGCCAAGGTCTACTACGAACAGGACGCCAACCTGAGCATCTTCCGCGGCAAGCGCGTGGCCGTCATCGGCTACGGCAGCCAGGGGCACGCTCAGGCTCAGAACCTCCGGGACAGCGGGGTCTCGGTGGTCGTCGGCCTGTACAAGGGCAGCCGCTCCTGGGAGCTGGCGGAGCGGGACGGGCTCGAGGTCGACACCGTCCCGCAGGCCGTCGGGGGGGCCGACGTCGTCCAGATCCTGATCCCCGACGAGATCCAGGGGCGGGTCTACCGGGAGGACATTCAGCCCCAGATGGCCCGCGGGAAGGCCCTCGGGGTCTCCCACGGGTTCAGCATCCATTTCCACCAGGTCGTTCCCCCACCCGACGTGGACGTGTTCATGATCGCCCCGAAGAGCCCCGGCCATCTGCTGCGCCGGATGTATGTCGAGGGGAAGGGCGTGCCGTCGCTCCTGGCGGTGCACCAGGATTTCAGCGGGAAGGCCAAGGCCATTGGGCTGGCCTACGCGCACGGGATCGGCAGCCTGCGCGCTGGCGTCATCGAGACCACCTTCCGCGAGGAGACCGAGAGCGATCTGTTCGGGGAGCAGACGGTGCTCTGTGGCGGGATCTCCGAACTGATCAAGGCGGGGTTCGAGACGCTGGTCCAGGCCGGGTACGCCCCGGAGATCGCCTACTTCGAGTGCCTCCACGAGATGAAACTGATCGTGGACCTCATCTACGAAGGCGGGCTGGGCCTGATGCGCTACTCGGTGAGCAACACGGCGAAGTTCGGGGATTTCACGCGCGGCACCCGCATCATCACCGACGGCACCCGCGCCGAGATGCGGCGCATTCTCGGCGAGATCCAGAGCGGGGCGTTCGCCAAGGAGTGGATCTTGGAGAATCAGGCCGGCCGGCCGTTGTTCAACGCCCGCTACCGGCAGGAGACGGACCATTCCATTGAGGAGATTGGACGCCAGCTGCGCGCCATGATGCCCTGGCTGCAGCGGGACGCCGGCGCCCCGGGAGGGTCGGGGGGCGGCAGCCCCAAGCCTTCTGCACGGCCGGCGGAGACACGGAGTGGGGCGGAGGGACGAAAGTCCGAAGCCAAAGCCAAGCGGTGAGCAACGTCATCCAGGGAGGACGCGACCATGGACGAACGAATCCGGATCTTTGACACCACCCTCCGGGACGGCGAGCAGTCTCCTGGGTTCACCATGAACACCGAGGAGAAGCTCGAGGTCGCCCGGGCGCTGGCGGCGATGCGGGTGGACGTGATCGAAGCCGGATTCCCGATCAGCAGCAAGGGGGATTTGGAGGGCGTCCAGCTGATCGCCCGGGAGGTCCGGGACGCCACGATCGCCGGCCTGGCCCGCGCCAACCGCGCCGACATCGATGCGGTGGTCGAGGGGATTCGGGACGCGGAGCGGCCCCGCATCCACACCTTTATCGCCA
>VBAN01000146.1:1909-3553 GCA_005882445.1 Candidatus Segetimicrobium genomatis
GACGCCGTGCGGCACGCCCGGCGGTTCGCGGCCGACGTGGAGTTCTCCGCCGAGGACGCCAGCCGGTCGGACCCCGAGTTCCTCTGCCGGGTGTTCGATGGGGCGATCGCGGCGGGGGCGAGCACGATCAACGTCCCGGACACCGTTGGGTACGCCACTCCGGAGGAGTATGCGGCGCTGATCCGGTCGCTGATCGAGCGGATCCCCAACAGCGACAAGGTGGTCTGGAGCGTGCACTGCCACGACGATCTCGGGCTGGCCGTGGCCAATTCGCTCGCGGCCGTGCAGGCGGGCGCCCGGCAGATCGAGTGCACGGTGAACGGGATCGGCGAACGGGCCGGCAACGCGTCCCTCGAGGAGATCGTGATGGCGCTGCACACGCGCCGGAACTACTACCGGCACGAGACGGCGATCGACACGACGAAGATCTACCGTACGAGCCGCTTGATCAGCGCGATCACCGGGATCCCCGTCCAGCCCAACAAAGCCGTGGTCGGCGACAACGCCTTCGCCCACGAGGCCGGGATCCATCAGCACGGCGTGCTGGCGAATCGCGAGACCTACGAGATCATGACCCCGGAGACGATCGGCGTCCCCGGCAACAAACTGGTCCTCGGCAAGCACTCCGGCCGCCACGCCCTCAAGAACCTCCTGGAAACCAACGGGGTGCGTCCGTCGGAAGCGGAGCTGCAGCGGATCTTCGAAGAGTTCAAGGCGCTGTGCGACAAGAAGAAGCAGGTGACGACCGAGGAGATCCTGGCCCTGGTGGAGGGGGAGCTGCGTACCGTTCCCCACACCTACGCACTCATGTCCTTCCACATCTCCACGAGCAGCACGCTCCCGCCGAAGGCGTCGATCACGCTGATGCGCGGACGCGAGCTGGTCACCCAGGAGGCCACCGGGGACGGCCCCGTGGACGCCTTGTACAACGCGATCAACAGAATCGTCGGCCTGACCCCGTCGCTTGCCGACTATGCCATCGAGGCGGTGACGGGCGGGACCGACGCGGTGGCGGAGGCCACGGTGAAGGTCCGGGACGGCGACGGGCTCTTCATCGGGCGCGGGACGAGCACGGACGTGATCGAAGCCAGCACGAAGGCGTACCTGGTGGCGGTCAACAGGATCGTCAATGAGCGCCAGCACTGGATGACCGACGTGTACGGGTAAACGCGTGGCCGCCGGGCGCATCGCCCTCTACGACACGACCCTCCGGGACGGCACCCAGGGGGCCGGGATCACCCTGTCCGCCCAGGACAAGCTGCGGATCGCCGAGCGGCTGGACGAGTTTGGCTTCGATTATATAGAAGGCGGCTGGCCGGGGAGCAACCCCAAGGACCTGGAGTTCTTCGCGCAGGCGCGATCCCGCTCGTGGCGGCACGCCCGGATTACCGCGTTCGGCAGCACCCGGCGGGCCGGGGTCTCGGTAGAGCAGGATGACAATCTGCGGATGATCCTCGCGGCGGGCACCCCCGCGGCGGCGGTGTTCGGGAAATCGTGGGACCTCCACGTGCGCGAGGCGCTGCGGACGTCGCTGGACGAGAACCTCAGGATGATCGAAGACTCGGTCCGGTACCTCAAGGGCCGGGGTCTGGAGGTCATCTACGACGCGGAGCACTACTTCGACGGGTGGAAGGCCAACCCGGA
>VBAN01000144.1 GCA_005882445.1 Candidatus Segetimicrobium genomatis
CGCTCGCGAACCCCCCAACGTGCGCCCACCAGGCGACGCCTCCCGCCGAGGGGACCCCGAGCGTGGCCAGGCCCGAGGACAACTGCAGGAACACCCACACCGGCAGAAACAGCACCGCAGGCACCCACACGAACCTCACGAACACGAACAACAGCCAGACGAGCACCTGCACCCGCGCGCCCGGGTACAGCAGCAGGTATGCGCCGAGGACCCCGGCAATCGCGCCGCTGGCGCCAATCGCCGGATCGGTCGACAGGGGATTGGCGAGGACGTGGACGATGTTCGCGATCACGCCGCAGAGGAGGTAGAAGACGAGGAACGGGCCGTGCCCTGCCGAGGAGGTGCGTCCAGCCTCCGTGCAGGAACAGGCTGGCCCCCAGCCGGACCGGAAACGCCGCGGGTGTGGGGACGGCGTACCCGGTGATCTGCGCCGGGATCACCCCGAAGGTCGTAAACAACCGCGTCACCTCGGCCAGCGAGGGGAGCGCAAGCGTGTAATAGAACGCCGCCGCGCACGCGCCCATCACCAGGTACATCGCGATGGGAAAGGTGCGGGATGGAATGTCGTCGCGGAGAGGGAAGATCACCGACGCGGATCAGGGGAGGAACCTGCCGGGGACGGGCTCACTGCGCGGCCTTGGCCGCCTGCTTCTCGCGCACCACGGCTTCGACTTCCTTCATCAAGCCCTCGAGGAGTCGCTCCTCCGGGAGGCTGGCGACGATCTTGCCCTTCCTGAAGATGAGTCCCATCCCCTTGCCGGCGGCGACGCCCAGGTCGGCCATCCGCGCCTCCCCGGGTCCGTTGACGGCGCATCCCATCACCGCCACCTTCACGGGGACCGGGTACTGCTGGAGGCGGCGCTCCACCTCCTCGGCCAGGGCGATGATGTCGACATCGGCCCGTCCGCACGAGGGACAGGCCACGAGGATCGGCCCCCGGAGGCGCAGGCCGAGCGACTTCAGCACCTCGAAGCCGGCCTTCACTTCCTCGACCGGGTCGGCGGCCATCGACACCCGAATCGTATCGCCGAGGCCCCGGGAGAGGATGGCGCCCAACCCCACCGCGGATTTCACCGTTCCGGCCCAGACCGTCCCAGCCTCGGTGATGCCGACGTGCAGCGGATACGGGGCCGCCGCGGCGATCTTCACGTAGGCGGCGACCGCCATCTGCACATCGCTGGCCTTCACGGAGATGACGATGTCGTGGAAGTCGAGGTCCTCGAGGATCTTGATCTCGTCCAGGGCGCTCTCGACGAGCGCGTCGGCGCACGGCTCCCCGTACTTGCGGAGCATCTCCTTGGACAGGGATCCGATGTTCGCCCCGACCCGGATCGGCACTCCCCGGCTCTTGGCTTCGCGGGCGACGGTGCGCACTCGATCCGCGACCCCGATGTTGCCGGGGTTGAGGCGCAGTTTGTCGACCCCTGCTTCCAAGGCGCCCAGCGCCAGACGGTAGTCAAAGTGGATATCCGCGACCAGGGGCAGCCGGATCCGGGACTTGATCCGGCCCAGTGCCGCGGCGGCCGCCTTGTCCGGCACGGCGACGCGGACAATCTCGCACCCGGCCGCTTCGAGGGCCTCGATCTGAGCGACGGTGGCCTCGACATCGCGGGTGTCGGTGGTGGTCATCGACTGGACGGAAACCCGCGCCCCGCCGCCGATCGCGACCTGCCCGACCTTCACACGCCGCGTTTGTGTGCGATCCATCCCCCACCCCGAGCCGTGTTGAGCTTCCTTATTGTAACATCACACCGCCCGCCCAGTCATGACCCGCGGCGTTCCGCCGCGCACGCGGACGGGCTCATGCCGCGGACCCGTATCAGGGCAGGGGAATGTGAATGGGATGGATGATGTCCCGGACGGTCAGGGCGATGATCAGGCACAACAGCAGCGCCAGGCCGACCAGGTGGATGTAGCCCTCGCGGCGAGGATCGACCGGACGCCGCCTCAGCCCTTCCACGATCAGAAAGGCCGCCCTCCCCCCGTCGAGCGCCGGCAGGGGGAAGAGGTTGAAGAGCCCGATGATGATGCTGAAGAATGCGGTAATATACAGGAAGTACTCGGCTCCCGATTGGGCCGCCTGGCCGAGTACCCTCACCGCGGCGACCGGACCGCTCAGCTCGGCGATCAACCGGCCGGACAGCGCGAGCCCGCCGATCGCCGACAGGTACGCGGCGATATCGCGGCCCGTGGTCACCACTCCCCACCCCAGCGCTCGGACGGGGTCGAGACGCTCCCGGATAACGGACGGCGAGAAACCTGTGAGCCAGACGCGCTGCCGCGCGTCGTACTGGGTGGCAACGTGGATCTCCAACTGGGAGCCATCCCGCCGGATGAGGAGGGCGAGCGTCCGGCCGTACACCGGCTGAGAGTTGGTCGGTAACGTCGCGGGCGGGTTCGGGTTGCTCGAATGGATCGTGCGGACGATCTCCTCGCCGTCCCGCATTGGCCGGCCGTCGATCGCGATGATGACGTCGCCCGGCCGCAGGCCAGCCTTGGCGGCGGGATAGCCGGACAGCAACGTCCCCACCCGGGTGCTGACCGCGATCGCGACCCCAAACGTCACCGCGATGACCCCCAGGAGCAGGACCGCG
>VBAN01000145.1 GCA_005882445.1 Candidatus Segetimicrobium genomatis
GACGCGGCGGAGGATGGGCGCGAAGGCCCCCCCGGCAAAGCGCTTGTTGGTCTCGTAGAGCAGGCCGAGGGTGATGAAGTGGGGGGCCTCGAATTGAAACGCGTAATCCTCCTCGCCCCGGGAGGGTTCCTCGGCGACCAGGCCGCGGTACATGCGGATCACTTCGAGCGATTTTTCCTTCACGTTGTGCGCCTTCTCCGTGTTCAGCGCGAGGATCTGAAAGGCTACCTCGTGCTCGGGGATGGCGATCGCGGGGACAGAGCCGGCTTTGAGCTTCTCCAGGACCGTCCGGCGGTGGTTGCCGTTGGGCGTCCAGTACACTCCCGCGCGGGGAGACGTGACCACGATGGGATCGACGAAGCGATCGATCTTCTTCACCACCTCGAGGAGGCGCTTGACGTGGGCGGGGGAGAGGTCGCGCTGGTAGGGTGTCGGCTCGACCTTCGCCATGGGCAGCAGGCAGAAGATCTGCCAGTGGTCGCCGACGGGCTCACGGTAGATGGCGAGCGCATGGCCCCCGTCGCGCTCGATCTGCTCGGCCAGGGCCACCGCCGGCTTCGATGGAGTCTCATCGGGAAACACCGTCCAGTTAGCCACCGCGTCCCTCCCTCAACGTGGGAGTCTGAGCCCGCCCGATTGCCATCCGCAAGGAGTCGACGCCGTTCCCAGACAGGTGCTGGACGTACTCGTCCCTGAGATCGGAGAGCCGCCCGGCAAACTCCAAATGCAGGTGCGCGTCGAGGCGCATCGCGGTCTCCAGGGCGGTCTGGAATCCCGCGGCCAGGGCGGCAACGGCACACTCCGGGACCCCGGCCTCGCCGTCCGGGTGGTCCCCATCGCCGCCGGCGGGCGCCCCGAGTCCGCGCGGCGACCAATGGATCCATCTCGAGGTGGCGCGGTAGACGGACTGATACAACGGGACGCCCTGGAGTTCTTGGAAGATCTTGGCGACGCTCTTCCCCTCATGCCAGTACGGCCAATAGGGGTCTGTGGGAAGGGATCCGCCGGCCCTGAGCGCGTCCTGCGCCGCCCTGCTGAAAAAATGGTCTCCGACCTTCAGCACCTGTTCTTCCACGGTGTTTCTTTCGAGCGGGTCGAGCAGCTCACCCGATCGCACACGCAAACTTCCTCCACAGCGCCGGCCGCGTGGACGGCTCCCGCGCAGCCCACGTGAGAAGGGCCACCCCCTCGATCATGCTCCTGGCGATGAGGACGGCATCCCGGTACTGGCCCGCCCGGACCAACGCCAGGATCGATCGGAGGTGCGCGGCCTCTTTGCGCGTGAAGCACAGCGCCATGAGGGCCACGGCGTCCTGATCGTCGCGGTGGGGAGGGGGCGCATCGAGGATCTGCCTGATCACCAGCACCAGGCGCTGCGCGAACGACTCGAGGGCGTGGATGCCGTGGAGGGGGCTCAGCCGGCTGTCCATGTTTCTGACAACTCCTTCAGGTCGGCGACCCACCTGCGGCGAGACGGGCTTCCGCCACATGGCAGGCGACGGTATGTCCCGGCAGGATTCCCTTGAGGTCCGGGGACTCCTGCAGGCACCGGGCCGTCTTCCACGGACACCGGGGATGAAAGCGGCAGCCCCGCGGGATCCGCACGGCGCTGGGCGGTTCCCCTTCGATCGGGATCTCCTCCCGCCCGGCGCCGCCGACCTCGGGGACGGCCGACAGTAGGGCGATCGTATACGGGTGTTGGGGGCGCGCGAAGAGCTCCGCGGTGGGCGCCCGCTCCACGATCTTCCCCAGGTACATCACGGCCACGTCATCGCTGAGATAGCGGACCACGCGCAGATCGTGAGAGATGAAGATCATGGTGAGTCCCAGGGAGGCGCGCAGGTCGAGCAGCAGCTGCAGGATCTGGGCCTGGATCGAGACGTCGAGGGCGGAGAGGGGCTCGTCGGCGATCAGCAGTTCGGGTTCCAGGGCGAGCGCGCGCGCGATCCCGACGCGCTGCCGCTGGCCGCCGGAGAACTCCCCGGGATACTTGTGTCCATCGCCGGGGCTCAGTCCCACCTGGGTGAGCAGCTGCGCGACCCTGCTTCCCCGCTCCCTCGGCGACCCGATCCTGTGGACGTCGAGGACTTCCAGCAGGGTCTTGGCGACGGTCTGGCGCGGGTTGAGGGACGCGTACGGGTCCTGGAAGACCACCTGAATCCGCCGGCGGTAGGGGAGGAGCTCGCCTTCGGTGACCTGCATCAGGTCGACCCCGTCGAAGCGCACCTCGCCCCGGTCGGCATCGTAGAGGCGCAGGATGCAGCGGCCGAGCGTGCTCTTTCCGCACCCCGATTCCCCCACCAGGCCCAACGTGTTCCCCCGCCCGAGGGTGAACGAGACGCCGTCGACCGCGCGCACCGTCTCCGGCCGCCGGCGCAGCGCCGCGTCGAGGAGGGTGTGCGGGAGGGGAAAGTGCTTGACGAGGTCGCGGACCTCCAGCAGCGGCTCAGCCACCGGCCTCGGCCTCCAAGAGGTCCGCCTTGAGGCAGCGGCTCCAGTGTCCGTCGCCCACGCGGACGAAGGGGATCTCGCCGGTTCGGCATTCGTCCGAGGCCCACGCGCACCGGGGCGCGAAGGGGCATCCCGGCCCCAGCCCGATGAGATCGGGCGGGCTCCCGGGAATGGGCGCCAGCGGCCGGCGCCGGTCGATGCTGGGCACCGATCTGATCAGCCCGATCGTGTATGGGTGCCGGGGCCGCGCGAAGAGGTCGCCCTTGGCGGCCAGTTCCATGATCTGTCCCGCGTACATCACGGCCACCCGATCCACCATGTGGTAGACCACGCCCAGGTCGTGGGTGACGAGGATCAGCGCCATCCCGTATTCCTTCTGCAGCGTGACGATGAGGCGGAGGATCTGCGCCTGGATCGTCACATCGAGCGCCGTGGTGGGCTCATCCGCCAGGAGGAGCGCCGGCTGCCGGGCCAGCGCGATCGCCAGCATGACCCGCTGCCGCTGCCCCCCCGAGAGCTGGTGGGGATAGGCCCGGAGACGCCGCTCCGGGTCGGGGATCCCCACGCGCCGCAGCAGGTCCAGGGCGCGGTCGCGCCGCGAATAAGGGCGCCCCCAGGGGAGGGCCTCGGCGATCTGCTCTTCCACCGTCAGCACCGGGTTGAGGGCGCTCATCGGATCCTGGAAGACCATCACGAATCCGCTGCCTCGGATCCGCTCGAGATCCCGCTCGGGCAGGCGGGCCAGGTTTCGTCCCTGGAAGGTGACACGGCCGCCGCTGATGCGCCCCGGGGGGTGGATGAGACGGAGGATCGCGGGGCAGGTCATGGTCTTGCCCGAGCCCGACTCGCCCACGAGCGCAAACGTCTCCCCGCGCTCGACGGTGAAGCTGACGCCCCGCACGGCCTGGACGATTCCCCGTTGGGTGGGGATCTCGACGCACAGGCCTTCGACGGCGAGGAGCGGCGCGCTCACTGGCCCCGGACGCGCAGCAGGTCGGCGACCCCGTCACCGAGCAGGATGAAGGCGAGCCCCGCGTACATGCACGCAAACCCCGGCATGGTGGCGACCCACCACCCCCCGGACAGAAACTCGCGCCCGTCGGCGATCATCATCCCCCACTCGGGCGCGGGCGGCCGGATCCCCAAGCCCAGAAACCCCAGCGCGGCCGTGGTGAGGATGACCAGGACGACGTCCGAGGCGGCAAAGATGACCGCGGGCGGGATGGCGTTGGGGAGAATGTGGCCGACGATGATGCGCCAGCGGCGGAATCCCAGCGTTCGCGCCGCGGCGACGTACTCCAGATGCTTTTCGCGGAGGACCTCCCCGCGCACCAGGCGGGAATAGGTGATCCACCCCACCCCGCCGATGGCGATGAAGATGTTCCGCTCCCCCGGCCCGAGGAAGGCGACGACGGCGATGACGAGGACCAGGAAGGGGACGGCGGTGATCACGTCGACCGTCCGCATCACCACCGCGTCGAGCCACCCGCCGGAGTAGCCGGCGACGGCGCCCGCGATCGACCCGAAGACGAAGGGGAAGATCACCGCCAGGACGCCGATGCGCAAATCGATGCCGGCCCCGTACAGCACCCGCGTCAGCACGTCCCGGCCGAAGTTATCCGTCCCGAACGGGTGCGCGGGGCTCGGCGCCTGGAGGAGCACGTCGAAGTTCTGGCCGTTCGGGTCGTAGGGGACGAGCCACGGGGCGAGCAGGACGGCGCTGCCGAGCAGGAGCAGCATCGCCCCCCCGGCGAGCAGGCTCGGCGGCAGGCGCGCGGCGATCCCGGGGGACGCCACGGTTTCCTGGACCACCGCGCTCACGGATGGCGCCTCCTAGCCCATGCGGACGCGGGGATCCAGCAGCGGGTAGACCAGGTCCGTGGCGAGGTTGATCAGCAT
>VBAN01000147.1:0-3391 GCA_005882445.1 Candidatus Segetimicrobium genomatis
CTTGATGTTCTCGGGGACGTCTTCCCAGGTCTTCCCCTGGTTCTCCATCGGCTTCACGTAATAGTAGATGTCGTCGAAGTCGATCTCGCCGACGTTCCCGCCCCAGGTCGGCATGGGCTTCTTCTCAAAGACCCCGAGCGAGTGAAGCCGGTAGGCCCGCATCCAGTCGGGTTCGGACTTCATATGGGAGATCATCTCCACGATCGAGCGGTCCAGTCCTTTCCGGGACTTGAACGCGTAGGTATCCTCGGGATCGTGGAACCCATACTTGTACTGGTCGAGATCGATGCCGAGCGGATTTGCCACTGCCATGGTGCGTACGCCTCCTCCTAGTGCCTGACCCAGAAGACCTTGCCGGCGCTGCGGACCTCGCCCTCGTGGGCGACCTCCGCGGCCACCTGCTCGTACTGCGCCCGGATCCCATCGTACCCGATCTGATCCAGCTCGTCGGCCAGCACCGCGTCTCCGGACGTCACGATCCGGCCGTCGAACATCACGTGCACCGTGGTCGGCTGGATGTACTTGAGGATCCGCGGGTAGTGGGTGATCACGAGCACCCCGAGCGTTCGCCCGGAGGTCTCGTACATCCTGTTCACCCCCGCCGCGACGATCTTCACGGCGTCGACGTCGAGCCCCGAGTCCGTCTCGTCCATGATCGCGATCTCCGGCTCGAGGACGGCCATCTGGAGGATCTCGGCGCGCTTCTTCTCGCCCCCGCTGAACCCCTCGTTCACATACCGCCCGAGGACAGCCGGGTCGACCTGCAGCTCCGCGACCTTCGCCTTGACGAGCTTCTGGAACTCCGCGAGGCTCATCAGGCCGTCCTTGTCGATGCCCCGCCGGGCGCTGACGGCTGTGCGGAGGAAGCTGGCCATCGTCACCCCGGGGATGCTCACCGGGTACTGGAACGCGATGAACAGGCCCTTGCGGGCCCGCTCGTCCGGCGCCATCGCCACCAGGTCCTCGCCCTTGTAGAGCACCTCCCCCTTCGTCACCTGGTAGAAGGGGTTGCCCATCAGCACGTTGGCGAGCGTGCTCTTCCCCGAGCCGTTCGGGCCCATCAGCGCGTGAATCTCCCCGGCGCGCACGGTCAGGTTCGTCCCCTTGAGGATGACCTTGTCCTCAACCTGCGCCCAGAGATCCCTGATGGAGAGTTCGGCGTTCATCCACTCCTCCGTTCGGCGCCCCGGCCCCGGAAGCCGCGCCGCAGGCGCAGGCAGGGCGGGGGGAAATCCGGATTCTGGACTAATTTAATCACCTTTCCTCTTCCATTCTATGGACGGCGCCGCAGAATGTCAACAGAGCGCTTGCATAAGTGGGGAACCCCGCGGCCGGGCCAAAAGGCGCTGCAACGGCGCCCGGGGGAGCCGCGGTGAGCCTGGCGAAGCATGAGGGGCGGCGGGAGGCCGCCGCGATGTTCATCCAGGGGGGAGCGAGCGATGCCTGAGGCCGCAAGCGATCTGCTTCGAACGGTCATTGGACGGCGGGTGTACGATCTCGAGCAGCCGCGGACGGCGGGGATGCCCGTGCATCCCAACCACCGTCCCGGATACGCCTACTTCCTCTATCGCCGGCACAGGGACGCCTACGCGCCGAAGCAGCGCGGCCCGCGCACCAGCGCGTCGGGCACCGTCGTCATGATGGAGCACACCGGCACCCACATCGATGCCTTGTCCCACCAGGCCGCCGACCTCCGCCTCTACGGCGGAGTGGACGTGACCCCTCAAGTCGAGACGGCGCAGGGGTTCACCGCCCACGGGATCGAGACCATGGAGCCGATCGTCGCCCGCGGCGTGCTCCTGGACGTCGCCGCCGTGAAGGGCCAGGATCCGCTCCCCGAGCATTACCGGATCACGCCGGCCGATCTGGAAGCGGCCGCTCGGGCCGGCGGGGTGACCGTCCAGCCCGGGGACGCCCTGCTCGTGCGGACGGGGTACGCCAGGTTGTGGGGAGATGAAGCGCGCTACCTGGCCGCGGCCGGGGTGGGACGGGCCGCATCGGAATGGGCGGCGGCGCGCAAGGTCCGGTGCGTCGGCTGCGACAACATGACGTGGGATGAGACCGAGGAGCGCGACCCGGAGACCGGGGGGATGCTGTTTGCGCACCTCCACCTCATCGCCCGGTGCGGAATCCCGATCATCGAAAACTTGGACCTGGAAGGACTCAGCCGGGACCGGTGCCGGGAGTTCGTGTTCATCTGCACGCCGCTGAAGCTGGTGGGCGCGACGGGGTCGCCGGTGCGCCCCATCGCGCTCGTGTAGATCCTACGGCACCGGCCAATCGCGCATGTTGTAGAGCGCGTCGTACGGGTACCCGGCGGCCTGGACGCCGGCCGCGCCTCCCTCGTTCCGGTCCACGACCGCGAGCACGAGCAGCACCGCCGCCCCGGCGGCGGCGACCGCGTGGGCGGCCCGCACCACCTGCGCGCCGGTCGTGACGACGTCCTCGAGCACCACCACCCGGTCCCCTCGATTCAGGATCCCTTCGATCGTCCGGGCGGTCCCGTGGCCCTTGGCCTCGGGCCGGACGATCACAAATGGAAGACCGGTCTCCAGGGCGACCGCCGTCGCCAGCGGGACCCCGCCGACGGCCGCGCCGGCCAGCGCGGTCGTCTCCGGAGGAAGGACCTGGGCGAGGAGCCGTGCGATGTCGCGGAGGAGATCCGGGCGCGTCTCGAACCGGTATTTATCGATGTAGTGGGCGCTCTTCCGTCCCGAACTGAGCACGAACTCGCCGCGGAGAAACGAGGCCTGGATGAGCCGCGTCCAGGTCCGTTCGCGGAGGGCGCTCTGCACCGCGCCGGGCATCCGCTCCACGGTCGGGACGTCTTGGCTCACGCCGTAGGCGCCGGGGAGGGCGGCCGCGGCGTCAACGAGACGCCGCGGGAGAAACCGCGAACCCCACGCTCAGCAGCAGGAGCTGGGTGAGTGGGGCGAGCACCTCTTCGAGCGGATCCGGCTTCCCGGTGTTGACCCACCGGAGGACCACTTCGCCGATCGCCCCGATCCACACGTATGCCGCCGTTTCGGTGTCCTGCGCGGCGATCTTGCTGTCCTCCACGGCGCGGTCGAGATACCCCCGCAGCACTTCGACCAGCATCGCCTTGAGCGCGATCCGCCTGCCCTGAAACTCCGACCCGACCGACGGCCAGTCGACGAGAACGATCTTTGCGAGATCCCGGTCGGCCTGGAAGATTCGCACCAGCGTGGCCACCGCCGCCTCGACCTGCGCCACCAGACCGCGCGCCCGCTGGACCGCCGCCTGGATTTCCCGAGCGAGGGACGTCGCGAAGTCCTCGACCAGGGAGAGGAAGATCTGTTCTTTGCTCTCAAAATAGAAGTACACCGCCCCCTTCGAGGTCCCGGAGGCTTTCACGATATCGTCGACCACT
>VBAN01000147.1:3536-4771 GCA_005882445.1 Candidatus Segetimicrobium genomatis
AATTCAGTCGTCATCGGGGTCGGTCTCCCAGGCTTCCATCTGGTCATCGGACAACCCGAAATGGTGTCCGACCTCATGGATCACCGTCTTGCGAATCTCCTCGATGATCTCTTCGTCGGTCCGGCACACCGCCTCGATGTTTTCCTGGTAGACCACGATCACCTCGGGGAGCTCGTAGGGAGCCATGGGAGATTGCTCCAACTCGCTCGCCCCCTGGTACAACCCAAGGATGTCGGCGCCGAGATCTTTGGCCACCTCGCGGGATGGACGGGGTTCCACGATGACCGCGATGTTCGTGAGCCGCTGCGCGAACTGCGGCGGGAGGTTGTCCAGCGCCTGCGCGACGAGGCGCTCGAATCGGGCTCTGCGCACCGGGCATCACGCCGCAGACCCGAGGTGCTGCCGGATCAGGGTTTCCGCCTTCGGGAGCACGGCCTCCCAGGCCACCCCGGCCTCGCGCGTCACCGTGATGAAATCGTTCAGGAAGAAGACCTGGCGGACGCCGGGGATGCCGAGCAGGTCACGGGCCAGTGGGGACGTCGCGGTGCTCGGATCGGTAAACGTCTGGCTGCGTCCTTCCGTCATCCGCCGGTTGACCACGAAC
This sequence comes from Candidatus Segetimicrobium genomatis, assembly GCA_005882445.1. GTDB lineage: Bacteria > Sysuimicrobiota > Sysuimicrobiia > Sysuimicrobiales > Segetimicrobiaceae > Segetimicrobium. The sequence continues at coordinate 4,141 of VBAN01000147.1, forward strand.
TTGAGGGCGTTTTCGTTCGGGGTTGGTTGAACGGTCATCCGAAGCGCGTCCGGCACGACAACACCCCTCCCGGTCGGTCAGACTTTGGACCGCCCCCTCCCCTCCCGGTTGGATCGAGGCGGCGATCTGCGGGCGAGCAGGGGACGCATCCGGCAGGAGCGCACGCGGCGCATCCGGCGGGATCGGGGACGCCGGCGCGGCGGCCGGTTCATCCGGTCCCACGCTCACCATCACATCCACCGGGCCGCCGGCGGCCACCTGCCTTCCCGGTGGCACAAACTGCTCCAGCACGGTTCCCGGCGCCGAGTCGTCGTTCAGGTAGTAGACACGCCCCAGCCGGAGGCCGGCCTCCTCCAACCGCTGGGCCGCCTTGTGCACCGGCATGCTTCGCATCGCTGGGACAATGCCGGAGCCCTGGCTGACCGTCAGTTGAATGACCGAGCGCGCGAAAAGGAAACGGCCGGGCGCAGGATCCTGGGCCAGGACCACCCCAACCGGCGCGTGGAGATCCTGGCGGTATCCGGCGACGATCACGCCAAAGTGCAGAGGCACGACCGCCTGGGCCGCCGTGTCTACCGTACGGCCCAGGAGGCTCGGTAAGCGATGGGCTTCCATCCATCCGGCGCGCTGA
>VBAN01000148.1:0-534 GCA_005882445.1 Candidatus Segetimicrobium genomatis
GATCCCCGTGGCGATGCCCATCCCGTGCAGCAGATAGAGCAGATCCTCCGTCGCGAGGTTGCCGGACGCCCCCGGCGCGTACGGGCATCCCCCCAGGCCCCCCGCTGAGGCGTCCACGGTGGAGATGCCGCAGGCGAGCGCGGCCAGCACGTTGGCCAGGGCGGTGCCGCGGGTGTCGTGGAAATGCACCGCGATCGCGCTCGCGGGGAGATCCCGGGACAGGTCCTCAAGCAGGGAGATCACCTCGGCCGGGGTCGCGGCGCCAATGGTATCGGAGATGGCGACCTCATAGCATCCCATCTCGACAAGGGCCCGGGCGACCGACCGGACCCGTTCGGGGGCCACGCGTCCGCTGTAGGGGCACCACCAGGACGTTGAGACATAGCCGCGAACACGGCACCCCGCCGCAGCCGCCAGCGCCATGACCTCGCGGAACGCGGCGAGCGACTCCTCGATCCCCATGTTGATGTTGTGCCGGGCAAAGGCTTCCGATGCCGCGGTAAAGACGGCGACCTCGCGCGCCCCGGCCCGGAG
>VBAN01000148.1:545-8443 GCA_005882445.1 Candidatus Segetimicrobium genomatis
TGAGGGATCCGGTCCGGACGCACGAATGCCCCCACCTCGATCACCGGGCACCCGGCCGCGGCGAGCCCCATGATGAACTTCACCCTCACGTCCACAGACACGACCGCGGATTCGTTCTGGAGTCCGTCGCGCGGCCCGACCTCGACGACTCGAACCCGGCGCGGCGCTCGGTCCAGGGGATTCACGGCGCGCTCCCCCCGGCGCCCTCCGCGGGGGACACCTCGACCACAACGGTCCCTCCCTCGATCTGGTCGCCCGAACGGACGTTGATCGCCCGGATCCGCCCTCCCAGGGAGGACCTGATCACGTGCTCCATCTTCATTGCCTCGATGATCACCAGCGGCTGCCCCACGGTGACCGAATCGCCCACGCCGGCCAGCACTTGCGTGACGAGGCCCGGCATGGGCGCGACGAGGCCGGCCCCCGACGCTCGCGGGGCGCCGCGGCGTCCCCCGGACGCAACCCGGTATTCGAGCGTGTGCCCGTCCAGATGGAGGTACCAGCGCTCCCCCTGCCGGGCGACGGTGGCGATCGCCAAATGGTCCCCCACCCGCACGCGAAGCGCTCCCGCACCCAGCGGGCTGAGGTGCACGCGGTGCGCCCCGCCGCCCGCCCGCACGACAAAGCCATCGCCTTCCCGCTCCACATCACAGGTGACGGCGCGGTCCCCGAGGTGGAGCGTCAGCTCACCCACGGCCCGCGCCCATCCGCCACCGTCCAACCCTTTCCCAAGGGTCCTGGAATGCTTGGGGCTCACCGCGCGCAGGAACGCGGCCCGCGTCCCCACCGGCGCCGGGGACGAGGATCGTGGGGTCCTGCTCGCTCAGCGCCGCGACGGCGGCCGCGACCGCGACGAGCTCATCCGGGACAGCCGGCCGCCACCCGCGGAAGCGCTGCTCGATCACCCGCGTGGTCGTGTTTCCGCTACGGAACGCCTCGTGCCCCACAACGTCCTGGAGGAACGTCAGGTTTGTCCGGCAGCCGAGCAGCACGTACCGGCGCAACGCCCCCTGCAGACGAGCGATCGCCTCGGGCCGGGTCCGGTCCCAGGCGACGACCTTGGCCAGCAGCGGATCGTACGCCACGGGGATCTGCCATCCCGCATACACGCCGGAATCCACCCGGATCCCCGGGCCGCCCGGCTCCTGGAGCGCCAGGATCGGTCCCGGCGACGGCGCGAAATCCTGGGCCGGGTCCTCGGCATAGATCCGGCATTCGATCGCGTGCCCGCGCGAGACGGCGGGCTCCCGGGGCAGCGATTCCCCCGCCGCGATCCGGAGCTGCCACTTGACGAGATCCACGCCCGTCGCGACCTCCGTGATCGGGTGCTCGACCTGCAGCCGGGTATTCACCTCGAGGAAGTAGAACTGCCCGCCCGGCTCGACCAGGAACTCCACGCTGCCCGCGTTCACGTACCGGACCGCCTCGGCCGCCGCGACCGCCGTCTCGGCCAGGCGCGCGCGCAGGGGCGGAGCGACGAACGGCGATGGTGTTTCCTCGATCAGCTTCTGGAGGCGCCGCTGGACGCTGCACTCCCGCTCGCCGAGGTGGCAGACCGTCCCCCCGCCATCGGCCAGGATCTGGATCTCGATGTGGTGGACCTCGGGCAGGTGCCGCTCCAGGTACAGCGCGCTCGACCCGAACGCCGCGCCGGCTTCGCGCCGCGCGGACTCGAGCGCCTCCGGCAGATCGTCCAGGCGCTCGACCAGGCGCACGCCCCGCCCTCCCCCGCCGCCGGCCGCCTTGACCAGGAGCGGCGCCCCGAGCCGCCGGGCGATCCCTGCGCGCTCCATGGTCCGCCGGGCCTCGATCTTGTCGCCGAGGGCCGCGATCACCTCGGGCGGGGGCCCGACGAAGGTGAGCCCCGCGTCACGCACGGCGGCGGCGAACCCCGAACTCTCGGCGAGAAACCCGTACCCCGGGTGCACCGCGTCGGCGCCGCACGACCTGGCCGCCTCGACGAGGCGATCGATGTTCAGGTAACTCTCCCGGGGATCGGCCGCCCCGATGGGCAGCGCATCGTCCGCCAGACGCACATGCAGCGCGTCGCGGTCGGCCTCCGAGTACACCGCCGCCGCGGCGAGGCCGAGTTCCCGGCACGCGCGGATGATGCGGACGGCGATCTCGCCCCGGTTGGCGATGAGGACCTTGCGCAACCTTACCTTGGCTCCACTCTACGCTTACCTCTGGTCCAACCTCTGCTTGCCGTTTTCCCCACTCTGGTTTGGAGCCCCGGCAGGGGGCACTCCACGCTTCGATCGGCCTTCGATTGGCTTACATCCGGAAAACGCCCGGCCGCATCCCCCTCACGGGGGCGTTGAGGACGGCGGACAGGCTGAGCGCCAGAACGGTCCGGGTCTCGGCCGGGTCGATGATGCCGTCGTCCCACAGCCGCGCCGTGCTGTAGTAGGCGCCGCCCTCTTCCTCGTACTTCGCCAGAATCGGAGCGGTCAACGCCTCCTCCTCCCGGCGGGTCATCGTCTTGCCTTCGCGGCGCAGTTGATCGTGTTTGACCGTCAAGAGGACGGTCGCGGCCTGCTCGCCCCCCATGACAGAGATCCGGGCATTGGGCCACATCCAGAGGAAGCGCGGCTCGTACGCACGGCCGCACATCGCGTAGTTCCCCGCGCCGTAGGACCCGCCGACGATCACCGTGATCCGCGGCACGCCCGCGGTCGCCACCGCGTGCACCATCTTGGCGCCGGCCCGGGCGATGCCGGCGGCCTCGTACTGGCGGCCGACGATGAACCCGGTGATGTTCTGGAGGAAGAGCAGCGGGATGCGCCGCTGCCCGCACAACTCGATGAAATGCGCGCCCTTTTCGGCGCTCTCCACGAACAGGACCCCGTTGTTGGCCAGGACGCCCACGGGGATCCCGTGGAGACGCGCGAAGCCGGTGACCAGCGTCTGCCCGTAGCGCGCCTTGAACTCCTGGAAGCGGCTGCCGTCCACGATGCGGGCGATGATCTCCCGGGCGTCAATCTGCCGCCGCGGGTCCTGGGGGAGAATCCCGTAGATCTCCCGGGGGTCGTACCGGGGCTGCTCCGGAGGCGCCACGTCCAGGGCGACGCGCTTGACCCGGTTCAGCGTCCCCACGATCTCGCGCACGATGGCGATCGCATCCGCGTCGTCCTCGGCGAAATGATCGGCCACCCCGCTCTGCCGGGTATGGACATCCGCGCCGCCCAGATCTTGCGCCGACACTTCCTCGCCGGTCGCGGCCTTCACGAGCGGCGGGCCTCCGAGAAAGATCGCTCCGCTCCCCCGGACGATCACCGCCTCGTCGGCCATCGCCGGCACATAGGCGCCCCCCGCGGTGGACGACCCGAGCACCGCGGCGATCTGCGGAATCCCCCGCGCGGAGAGCTGCGCCTGATTGTAGAAGATCCGTCCAAAATGCTCGCGATCGGGAAAGACCTCCGCCTGCAGGGGCAGGAACGCTCCGCCGGAGTCGACCAGGTAGAGGCAGGGCAGGTGGTTCTCGAGCGCGATCTGCTGCGCGCGGAGGTGCTTCTTCACGGTGAGCGGATAATAGGTCCCGCCCTTGACGGTGGCGTCGTTGGCCACGATGATGCACTCGACGCCCCGGACGCGGCCGATTCCGGTGACGATCCCGGCCGAGGGGGCCTCGCCGGCGTACATCTCCCAGGCCGCGAGGGGAGCGATCTCCAGGAACGGCGACTGGGGGTCCAGCAGGAGATCGATCCGTTCCCTGGCGGTCTTCTTCCCCTGCTCTTGGTGTCTCCGCTGGGCCCGCGGTCCCCCGCCCTCCCGGACCTTGGCCAGACGTTCCGTCAGCAAGCGGGCCAGTCCCTCATTGTGGGCGTAGTTGGCGGTGAACTCTTGAGAGCGCGTATCGACCTGCGACTGGAGGACCGGCATCGTACGTGTATTCCCTTCGGGAAGGAGCAATCCTCGTCCGTGAACACGGGTCAGGGACGCGCACAGGCTTTCGCTGGACACCTATTCGGCTTTGAATTCGACGACGAGTCTGCCCTATTCTTAGGCATGCGCGCGCATTTCGACGTCACATTGCCTGAAGGAGGGGATATGGCCGCGGCCGTCCGAGCCAGTGAGCACGAAGCCATCTATTATCCCGAAGATCGTCTGCCCTGGCCTCAGACCGTTTTGCTCGGCATCCAGCACGTCATGGCGATGTTCGGAGCCACTGTTCTCGTCCCGCTCATCCTTGGCTTCAACGTCAACACGGTGCTCTTCTTCAGCGGGGTCGCCACCCTGATTTTCCTCGCATGGACCGGCGGCAAGATCCCGAGCTACCTCGGATCGTCGTTCTCGTTCATCGGGTCGGTGCTGGCGATCCAGGGCGGCGCCGGTCACAATCAATCGCTGGCCTTCGCCGGGATCTTCGTGGCGGGGGCCCTGTACTTCCTCGTCGGCCTGGGCGTCCACCGGGCCGGTCCCAATGTCATCCGGTTCTTCATGCCGCCGGTGGTGACCGGCACCGTTGTGGCGGTGATCGGTCTGGCCCTCGCCAACCCGGCCTGGGCCAGCTACTCGAAGGATCTCTTTACCGCCACCGTCACCGTACTGGTCGCGGCCGTGGCGAGCGTGTACCTGCGCGGCTTTGCCCGCCTGTTGCCGATTCTGATCGCGATCGTCGTCGGCTACGTGGTCGCCCTGATCGATCCTCTCTGCGGGGCCGCCACGTCGGGATGCCATGTCAATTTCGGCCTGGTGACCGGGGCGCCCTGGGTTGGTCATCCTCAGTTCAGCTTTCCGCAGTTCACCGCCCGGGCCGTGAGCCTGTTCTGGTTCATTCCCATCGTGCTGGTCGCGGAGAACGCCGGCCACGTCTACGCCATCAGCGGCCTGATGAAGCGCGACCTCAGCGGATACCTGGGCCGGGCCTTCATGGGGGATGGGATCGGAACGATGTTGAGCGGGCTGTTCGGGGGGACCGGCGAAACCACCTATGCCGAGAACATCGGGGTCATGGGCGTGACGCGGGTGTTCTCGATTCCGGTGTACGTGGCGGCCGCCGTCGTCGCGATCCTGCTCGGCTTCATCCCGAAGTTCGGCGGCCTGGTCAACAGCATCCCGGTGAGCGTCCTCGGCGGAATCGAACTGTATCTGTTCGGGCTCATCGCCGCCATCGGCGGGAAGATCTGGGTGGACGGCCGGGTCGACTTCTCCAACCGCGCCAACCTGGCCACCGCGGCCATCCCGCTCATCCTCGCGGCCAGTGGATCGGGCATCAAGTCCGGGGCCTTCGAGATCAACAATCTCGGCCTGGGAGCGCTGGGCGCCATTCTCATCTACCAGATCCTTCGGCCGGGCATGAAGGACGCATAGACTCCCGCTTCCCGTCTCGGGGGGCTGAGTCCGAGACCTCAGCGGCCCCGGGGGCCCTTCCGGCCACCCCCAGGAACAGGAGAAGGGGGTGGAGGAAGCATATGTTCGTTCTCCATGGGGCCGCCCACGACGCCGAGACAGACACCTCGCGGCCGGCATGGAGTTCCGCGTGGATCGATCGCCGCGGTGGCGGCGGCCGCGGCGATGATGGTCGCCGTCGGGCTGCCGGGCGAGAGAGCCGCGGCCCAGGTCCCCTCTCCTGACGAGATCATTGCCCGCGTGTCGGAGGCGAGCGCGAGCATTTCAGGCATCGCGGACGCCGCCTTCAAGTTGTGGATCAAAAAGCCTGTGACCGAACGGCCCAACTGCGTGTTCAGCGGAACGCTGCGCCTCGACCAGGGACGCCAGACGCTCACCGTCGAGGAGCGGACGGCCGGCACGTTCTGCTGGGCGGTCAACCAGTACGTCGTCGGCCGGCTGTTCGAAGCCAGCGAGCCGGTGGGGGCGTTTCTGTCGAGGTTCGACCTCACCGTGCTCGGGCAGAAGCTCGTGGACGATGACCGGTACTATCTGGTCCAGGGCAAGGCCCGGGATCCCAAAAACAATCCCCGGGGACTGATCGCCTGGATCGATTATGATCGAGGCCTGGTGATCGACGGGACGCTTCAGTACGGGTGGGGGACCATTGATGCCGAGCAGCGGTACTCCCTCATCAACGGGGTCTGGGTGCTCACCGAGCAGGTGCTGCACTCGGCCAAGTTCGACGCCACACTCGACGCTTCATACAGCAATTTTCGCTTCGCCTCCCCGTAGCCGCCCTATTCCTCGACCGCCGGCGCCGCGTCCCGGATCGGGGCCACCCGGTAGCCCAGCAGCCGCTCGGCTTCCTCGATGCCGCCCTGCATGTCCCCGACGGTGTTCATCTTCCCCAGGTCCACGCCGATGTTCACCAGCGTCTGGGCGATCTCCGGCGACAGGCCCGTCACGATCACCGTTGCGCCCAAGAGCCGCGCCGCTTCTACCGTCTGCACCAGGTGGTTTGCCACCGTCGCGTCCATCGCCGGCACGCCCGTGATGTCCATCACCACCACCTTCGCCCGGTTCACCCGGATGCCGTGCAGCAGCTGTTCGGTCAGCTGCCGCGCCCGCTGGGGGTCGATGATGCCGATGATCGGCAGGATCAGCAGCCGCTCCCGCACCGGCAGCACCGGGGTGGACAGCTCCCGGATCGCCTCCTGCTGCTGGCGGATGACCCGCTCCCGCTCCTGGACGAAGCCCACGGCCACCGTGATGGCGATCCGGTTGGCCGCCGGCTCGTACGCGTCCAGCACGCGGCTCAACAGATCGAAGTTCTGATCCCGACGACCTCATCGACCGTCTCCACGCCCCGCGGGATGATCCGCTCCGACAGGTTCCGCGCGTACGCCTCCAGCGCTTCGATGGAGCCGGTCTCCAGCGCCTCCAGGTAGTTGTCGTACACCGCCGTCGCTTCGGCGAACACCTCGTCCGCGCTCATTGCCGTCAGCAGCTTCGCCTCGGTGATCCGCCGCGCCCATTCCTCCCGCAGCTGCGTGCGGTTCTGCCGCAGGTGGGCCACGAGTTCCCGGAGGAGCGTGACCGTCGATTCGTTGCGTTCCAGGCTTTCGTTTCGCTCCGGGTTGACGATGACCGGGCTCATGCTGGCGTCGGGCATACGAATCCCCCTTGCTCAAATGTCAAGCGTGGCAATATCTGGATGGTAAACATCGAATATCTGCGGTCTTGCTGTGTCAAGAAGCTCCCCTCACGGTCATTTATACCCCTCTAGATTCTACGAGTGCACGGGCTTGGCCACTATAGCCCAACCGGACTATAAAAACCGCCGTTCGGATGAGTCCTTCTAGAGCGCGGTTCAGAAATCCCCCCATTCCTTGGGATCTCGCTGTAAAGCATAAACCCTATATGTTTGACGTGACAATAGGGAAGACACCTGAGTCATAGAACCCTAATATTACATGTGTTTGCTGGTTGGCGGGCGGGGGGGAGCGCCTCCGGAGCAGGCGGCGCGGGTCGATCGGGCCTCGCTCGTTACCCCTTCAGCGATCCGGCCATCAGGCCCCGCATGAAGTAGCGTCCGAGGGCGACGTACACCACCAGCGTCGGCAGGGCGGCGATGAGGGCGCCGCCCATCTGCACGTTCCACTCCACGATGAAGCTTCCGGCCAGGTTGTTGAGCGCAACGGTGATCGGCTGCACGCCCGGCTGGCTCGTGACCGTCACGCCAAACAGAAAGTCGTTCCAGATCGACGTGAACTGCCAGATCGCCGCGACGACCAGCGCGGGCGGCGACAGGGGCACGATGATCCGCTGGTAGATCCCCCAGAGCCCCGCCCCATCCACGGTGCCGGCTTCGATGAGTTCGTCCGGAACCTGGGCGTAGTAGTTCCGGAAGATCAGCGTCGTGATCGGGATCCCGTAGACCACGTGCACAAAGATCAGGCCTGGCAGCGTCCCGTAGAGGCCCAGGCGCTGGAGGGTCTGCACGAGCGGGATCAGGATACTCTGGTAGGGGATGAACATCCCGAACAGAATCGCGGGGAACACCA
>VBAN01000148.1:8547-8921 GCA_005882445.1 Candidatus Segetimicrobium genomatis
CTGAGTCCGCGGAAGCCGTGGGCCGCGTTCCCCTGCCAGGCCTGGGCGAAGCTGGAGAAGTACAGCCCCGACGGGAGGGTCCACATCCGCGCGAGGCTGACCTCCGCGAAGCTCTTCATGGATGTGACGGCCAGCACGTAGAGGGGGAGCAGGTAGAAGACCGAGGCGGCGACCAGCACGGCGTAGGCGGCCGCGCGGGTGCCGGCGCGATCCCGACGCATCAGCGGCCCGCTTCGGTCCGCGTGCTGTAGACGAGGTAGGGGACGGTGAGCAGCGCCACCAGCACCAGCAGGACCTCGGCGATCGCGGCGCCCTGGGCGAAGTGATTCCCCCGGAACGTAGTGTCGAACATGAAGTAGGCCGGGACGTCGCTG
>VBAN01000150.1 GCA_005882445.1 Candidatus Segetimicrobium genomatis
ATCAGCACCTCGGTGGCATTCGGCAGATACCGGCGCGCGAACTCCATCTCGGTCCTGGCCTGGGACAGTTTCTTCTCCCAAAGGTACGCGGTCCCGAGACTGTACCGCACCTGGGGGTTGTTGGGATCGAGCGCCTTCGCCTTCACGAACGCCTCCTCGGCCGCCCCCGCCTCGCCCAGGTACAGATGCGTCCAGCCGATGAGCGTAAACGTCCCGGCTTCGTGGGGGTTCAGCCGCGCCGATCGCTCGAAGGCGCCCAGCGCCGCGTCGAGGTCGGCCCGGCGCTGCTGGGGCCGGAAGAGCGCCTTCCGATAGTAGATCTCGCCGAGGAACTGGTGCAGGTAGGCGTCCTGAGGGGTCCAGGAGATGGCCCGAATGAGTTGGGCCTCGGCGTCGTCGAGATAGGCTGCGCCGGCGTCGGTGATCGCGGCCTGGCGGCCGAGTTCGGCCGTAAACGTTGGCACGAGAGCCAGGCCGGCGCCCAGCGAGGCCGCTACGGCGAGGACCCGCGCGGCCTGCCTCCACCGGTCGACGGCGCGCGGCAGAGGAACAGAGGAAGAGAGGACGCCTGCCTGGGGAACGGCGGAAATGTCAGCCGTCTGAGCGGCGCGGGCTTCCATGACGGTCATGGAGGAGGACCGCAGGGAGGCTTGGGAGGCTTGGGCTTTTTCTTGGGCGTCGGGCAAGGGCGCTCCGGGCTCGCCGCCAGGGCGGCGAAGGTATCGAGCACACCCATGGAGGTGCTGCCGCCATCCGACACCAGCCCGAGCCCGGTCCCCTGACCGGCCAGGAATGCGGTGAGCACGTAGGTGTGGGACAGGAACGGCGGCGCGGAGGGATCGGTGATGCGGCCCGACACCTCGAGCGCAAAGTCACGTGTCAGGGGCTGGTCGGTCCGCAGCCCCCGGGCGGCGTCGGCGGTGATCACGCCCTGCTCCACGAGGAGTGGGAGGTACTCGGCGACGGGCGCTCGAGGCCCGACGCGGCTCTCCAGCCCCATGGCCCGAACCGTCCGCACGAGGTAATCGCCCACCGTGGGCGCCGCCGGTGCCGCATGGGGGACCCCAACGGTCGTCATCCACACGGCGGCAACCGACGCCACGGCAATGATCGTAAAGACCCGGTAGCGAGATGCGATCATGCGCCCTCCCTCCTCCTTCGGTCGCCCTCCTTCTCGGGGGCGGCCTTTCCGCGGGAGCCATCTTTCTCTTCCGATCCGTAATAGTCGTCGTAATAGGAGCCGTAGTAATAGCCGTCACGGCGCCGGTCGGGAACGCGGTTGAGCACCGCGCCCACCAGTTTGGCGCCGACCCGCTCGAGCCGCTTCCGGACGTAGGCGAGCGCCCTCCGGCTGGTCGAGCCCGCCCGGACGACCAGGATCACCCCGTCGACCGCCTGGGCGGCGAGGACCTCGGCGTCGGTCACCGGCAGCATCGGCGGGCTGTCCACGAGGACCACGTCGGCCTCCGTCCGGGCGCGCTCCATCAGGCGCGCCATACGCTGCGAGCCCAACAGTTCGGCGGGGTTGGGGGCGATGGGACCGCTCCCCAGGTACCACAGGTTGGGCTCGCCGGCCGGCCGCACCACGCTGTCGACCTCGGCCTGACCGGCCAGCAGAGCGGCCAGCCCCGGGCGTCGACGAGCCAGACCCGGCGGTCCGTGCGCGCGATGGCCGCGGCCAGGTTGGCGCTGATGGTACTCTTGCCCTCGCGCGGGAGCGCGCTCGTGACCAGCAGCCGCTTGCGCTCGACGTCGGGAATCGAGAAGAGCACATGCGTGCGCAGCGCGCGGTACGCTTCGGCCGTCGGCGAGCGGCGGTCGTTTGCCGCCAGCAGCGGCAGGACCGCCGTCTCCTCCTTGTGTTGGGGCCCGTCCGTTTTCGTCCCGGTCTCTCGAGCGCCCGGAGGACGCGCAACGCCCACGATGGGGATGGCGCCGAGGACGGGCGCGCCGAGCACACGCTCGACCTCCTCGGCGGACTTCACCGTGTCGTCGAGCTGCTCCGCCAGAAAGGCCCCCGCCACGCCGACCATGAGCCCCAGCATCCCGCCGAACAGGGTGTTCATCTGCCGGCGCGGCTTCACGGGCGCAGTTGGCGCGCGGGCCTGCTCGTACCGGTCGGAGAGCAGCAGGTAGATCTGCTCGAACTCTTTTTCGTCCCGCGTCAGGCGGGCCAGGTCCACTTCCCGCAGCGGGACTCCGCGCATGCGCCGCTCGTACGCGGCGATGGCATCCTGCATCGCCCGCTCGCGGCTCTTCAGCGTCGCCAGCGTCACTTGGGACTCGGCCATCTCGGTATCGAGCTGCTGATAGATCGGGTCCACGCCATAGGCGCCGGGACGAAGGCTCTGGGCGAGCTCGGCATTGAGGCGCTGCTTGGTCTCCTCGATCTTGGCGCGGGTGACGAGGACGGCCGGGGCCTTTTCCGTGAACTGGTGGCGCAGGCCGGTGAGGTCGATCTCCAGCCTCGCGAGCTGATCCTGCAGCGAGGCGATCAGGGGGCTGGGCATCCACTGGGTGGGCGTGACCTTCGCCTGGCTCGCCAGCCGGCCGCGGGCCGCGGCGATGCGCGACTCCGCGGTGTCACGCTGCAGGCGCACGTCGACGAGCTGAGCCTGGAGGTCGGCCATCTTCTGGAGGTTCAGGGTGGTCTCCTGGGCCAGCGAGACGTCGCCGTGGCTGTCGCGGAAGGCCACCAGGGAGTCCTCGGCATCGTCTTCGTGGCCTGTTCGCGGCGCGCCTCCAGATTCATATCGACCAGGCTGGCGGCCACGGCGTTGGCGGCCTGGGCGGCGATGCGCGGATCGGTGTACTCGATGCTGATTCGCACCAGGTCGGTCCCGCGTACCGGCTGGACGGCCAAGGCGCCGAGCGCGGCCTTCGCCACGCCGCCGCCCACCGCCGGGGCCAGCCGGGCCGTGGCCCCCTCCCGCACGGCGTCGCTCTTGACCAGCTCGACCAGCGTGGGCACGTCGGGCGCCTGACCGGCACCATGGTCGCCGGAGAGGTTGAACTCGCCCGGCTGGTTCAGCAGCACCACGGCGGGCGTCTTGTCGGTGGTGATGGTGGTGGAGGCGCGGTAGATCGGGGGCATGATCAGCGATACGGCGACCGCCACGGCCAGTGCCGCCAGAAACGCGCCGGCGACGATCCGCCTGCGGCGGTGGAGGACGTCGAGGGCGTCGCGCAGACTGATCGGCTGCTCTTCGACCCACGCGGGCGCGTGCGCCGCCTCGGACCGCATCTGGGGAGCCTCTGACGGACCTGCCGTGCCTACCATTGGACCGGCCCGCCACCACGGATCATCACAGCCGGGCTCCAAGCAGAATCGTGCCGATCACTTGAAGGATCACCGGGATGGCGCTGGCCCCGGTTTCCGGGACGACCAGCACATCCCCCGGCCGCAGGGCCTCATCCTTGGACAGGTCTCCGCGCGTCATGGCGCCGAGGTCGAGCGTCATGACGACCCCGCGGTCGCCCAGACGCTGGACCGGCCCAGGCTGGGTGCTCGCGGTGATATCCGGGCTGGACCCGTCGTTCCGCCGAACAATCTGCACGGTCTTGGACGTGCCGATGCCGTGCTGCGTGGGGCCTCCCGCGATGGCGATGGCCTCGAGCACCGTGACGTGCCCCTTCAAGGGGTAGACCCCGGGGCGAGCCACGTCGCCCACCACGTAGAACCTACTGGCCGTGTCGTCCGGGATGAACAGGGTGTCCCCCGGCTGCAGGACAATGTTCTGACTGGTACAGCATGAGCCGTTCGAGGTCGAAGGCCGGGCGCTCACCCGACGCCCGCGTGATCAGCGCCTGAGACACGGACGCGCGGTCCGTCAGCCCCCCGGCCAAAATCAGCGCATCGAGCACGCGCACCTCGCCCTTGAGACGATACCGGCCCGGGCGCGCCACCTCGCCGCCGACGGACACGACGTTCGCCAGGTCCTCGGAGACCACGAGCG
>VBAN01000149.1 GCA_005882445.1 Candidatus Segetimicrobium genomatis
AGCAGGGTACACCCGGTGCCGTTGATCTTTGCGAGGAATGCCGGTGTCGCCCGTCGGGTCGGTAGGAGATACTGTTCCACATTTTGCTTTCCGGCAAGCAGCTTCAGCCAGAGTCGCAAAATCTCTCCGTGGCCCCCGATCGCGTCGAGGTGTGTGGCGACGTAGAGGATCTTGCCGCCGCTGCGCCCGCCGGAAGGAGGGCGATCCGCCAGCTGGCTCAAGATCGACACGCCGATAGCGGATAAGAGGTCCTCAAGCTCGCCGTCAGACCATACCCCGAAGTGAAACCCCCGCGCAAAGGTCGCCGACGTCTGGGCGAACACCAGGCTCTCCTCAACCTGCTGATTGCGGAAGTACCCCAACGCAAGATCTTTCGCGAGCCGATATTTCCGCACGCACCGCTCACGGCTCCTGTCCAATTTCCGTCCACCATCGCTCGTCGTCTTCATCGGCATTCCCCGGCGCGGCTCTCCCAACTCCCAACTACGTCTCGACGATGTGGAACCGAGGGGCCGTGGCCACGTACAGCCTGTCCTTCCCCCTCGTCTCCCGGTCTCGCTGAACGATCTCCCGGATATGGGTCGGCGCGGTGATGAGCACCATGCTCGCGTCTCCGGCTCTCGGATCATCCCGGGCCACGACCTCCGTCCCCACCCCTGGGACATATTTCCCCATATAGCCGGGGGTGTCATCGATGACGTACGGGATGAGATGGGTGTCCAGCCCCAGCAGGTTGAGGAGCGCCTGCCCCTTCCCCCCCGCGCCGTACGCGACGATCCGGCGACCCATGCGGGCGTACTCCGTCATCAGCGCGCGAATCTGCGCGCGCTGCCGGGCGACGTCCGCAAAGAACTGCCCGAATCCCGCGGCGTCGTGCAATCGAAGGAGCTGTTCGACGCTCTCGATCTGAGCCGCCCGCTCACCCTCCGCGCCGGCCGGCCGGCGCTGGTCCGCGCACACCACGACCGAGCCGCCGTCCATCTGACAGAACCACGCATCGCGCACGCGGAGCCCGACCCTGCCGAACATGTTCGACAATGCGCTCAGGGTGAAAAAACAGACATGCTGAACGCTCATCGACTGGAACTGATTGTTCATCATCTGCAGCTGCAGGTACGGCACTTCGAGCACGGCGACGCCATCAGGAGCGAGGACCGCGGCAATGCCTTCGACGAAGTCCACCGGCTCAAAGGCGTGCTCCAATGTGTGGCGTGAAATAACGAGCTTCACGGTCCCGTGCGTTCCGGCAAACCGGCGCGCCGACGCCGCGCCGAAGTACTCCCGGAAGGTCCGGACTCCCGACCGCGCCAGGGCGGGATCGATCGAGGGGTCGAACCCGACCGGCGCCAGGCTCCGCTGTTTGAGCAAGCCGAGGACATACCCATCGTTCGATCCAATCTCGATGACGGCATCGCCGGTCTGAACGCCCGACAGCTTCACCGCCGCGTCCAGCAATGATTCTTGGTACGCCCGCACCGCCGCCGACATCGAGTAGGTCGGCTGATAGTTTGAGTACACGAACTCGACCAGCGCCTCTCGGGCACTGTCAGAGGCCTGCTGCACGAGGCCGCACGCGCCGCAGATCGCCAGCGCATTGACGAACCTGGGGGCCTGGCGGGCCAGCGCCGCCGTCGGCAGCAGGTACCCTCCCAGGGGCAGCTCACCAAAATCATAGAGGGGGCTCAGGCCCGCGGACCGGCAGTTCCTGCACTGGACCATGGCGCCACGGTCGCGAGAGCTATCCGTTGTGGGCATATGATATTGTAGCATCCGGGCGATGCCCGGTCGCGGAGTCCCGAGAGCAGGGGGTGCGGAGCCGATGCCCACGCAGGCACAACACGGAACACACGGAGTCGTCGAACGCCTCCGGGCGGACGACATCTACGATGAGGTGGCCGCCGAACTGCGGGTCAATGGACACGCGATCCTCGACGGCGGCTTCCCGCCGGAATTCGTGCGCGGGCTTCGGGCCGGCCTCGAACGGGCGTACGCAAAGCAGGTCGACGAAATCGGGGGCGACGAGGCGTTGCGCCGCATGGGGGATGCCGACATCGCCCGATGCGTCCTCGCCTACGAACCGGATTTCCTCGCCGTGGCCGCGGCGCCCCCGCTGATCGAGCTCGCGAAACGCGTGCTCGGGCCGGAGTTCGTCCTGCTGCAGCAAAACGGGATCATCAACCGACCTGATCGAAAGAACGCCCTGGCCCAGTGGCATCGCGATCTCAGCTATCAGCACTGGACCAGCTCGAAACCGCTGGCGATCAATGCGCTCTTCTGCATCGATGACTTCACCGTCGAGAACGGCGCCACGTTCGTCCTCCCGGGAACGCATCACGTCACGGCGTTCCCGCCCGACCGCTTCGTGCAGAAATTCGAAACGCAGATCGAGGCCCCCTCGGGTTCCTACATCGTCCTGGACGCGATGCTCTTCCACCGGGGAGGCATCAACCGGTCCGCCGGCCTCCGGCGCGGGGTCAATCACGTGATCGGGCTGCCGTTCATGGCGCAACAGATCGACATCCCATCGGTCGCTGGGCGCCGGCATCCAGCGTGACTGATTGGCGCTCCCGGCGGATGCCGAAGTAGGCCGCCGGCACCCCGGACCTCCCGGTTCACGCCGCAGGGGCGGCGTCAGGACGGCAGCGGCGAACCACCCGCCGGAGGCCGTCTCTCGCGCCTCGCCGCTCTGCGGGGGTGAGGGTCGTCCAGGCAAAGCCCATGGCGGCCGCGATGTAGGCCGCCGCCGGCATCGGGTGAACCTCCACATCGGACCAGGTGTGCGCCGAGGCGGCCAGGATGAGCCCCAGACCGATCAGCCATGTGCGCGCGGTTGAGTGATCCAGCACAAAGTGGCGCCGCGATGTGACGTAGGCGAGGATGAAGACGAGATACGTTCCGTGCACGAACAGAAAGTTTGCCCCCACCCCCTGAAAGGCATTGAGGGACAGGATCGCGAACGCGGCCCCTCCCACCTGCAGGGCTCCCCACACGAGCTCGGTCCAGATCAAGGTCTTGACGTCGGCATAGGCAATCATCGTCAGGGCGAAGACCCAGTCCGTCACCCTGAAGTAGTCCCCGATCAGCATCCAGCGCCGCACCACCACCGGCTTGAGCACGGTGGTGGTGACCACCAGAGGCACCATCAAGAAGATGGTGAGGCGTAAGACCCGATGGATCAGTGCCTGCCGCTCGTGCGGCTCATTCAACCGGCTGAGGCTGGGGACGTAGTAGGTGGTGAAGGACGCCAGCGCCAGCAGGACATAGTTCATGCTGATCGTCCAGGCGACGTCGAAGAGGCCCGCCCCGGGAAGGGCGAAGCGGCGGACGACGATCGCCCGGAGCGCAAGGGGGACGGCCGTGGCGACCACACCGAGGAACAACATCGTGGCGGCCAATCGCAGAAAGCCCCCGGCGGCTCCCGCGTCGAAGCGCAGACCGGCGTGACGAAACGGCTTCGGCAACCAGCCCCCGCGGCCGACGAAGGACAGCCCCAGCGCGCTCGTGGCCAGGGCGGGCACGGCGATCTGGAGCGCCAGCGCCGCGAGGTGTCCCCCCCGGAGCAGGAGCGCGACCGGATACGCGAGCGCCGCGGCGACGGCGGCGCCGACGATCTGGAGGAGCGTCAGCCGGCCGATCGCGCGATGGCCGGCGAGCACCCCCGAGAGATAGGTCGACACCCCCCCGGCGAGGACGCCCAGGG
>VBAN01000017.1:0-4266 GCA_005882445.1 Candidatus Segetimicrobium genomatis
CGGCTCGAGCGCGAACTCGCCCGCGCCGGGTTCCGAGGCGCGTTCTATCTGATGCAGTCGACCGGCGGCCTCCTCGGGACCACGATCGCGCGGAGGTTCCCCGTGCGGATCCTGGAATCGGGGCCGGCCGGCGGCGCGCTCGCCGCCGCCAACGCGGGCCGCCTGGCCCGCAGAGACCGGCTGCTGTCGTTCGATATGGGCGGGACCACGGCGAAGCTGGCGGTGATCAACGACGGCGAGCCGTTGGTGGCTCCGGGCTTCGAGGTCGCGCGCATGTACCGGTTCGCCCGCGGGAGCGGTCTCCCCGTTCGGATCCCGGTCATCGAGATGATTGAGATCGGGGCCGGGGGAGGGAGCATCGCGCGGGTGGACCAACTCGGCCTCGTTCGGGTCGGGCCGGAGAGCGCCGGCGCGCATCCCGGGCCTGCCTGCTATGGACGCGGGGGCGCCCTCCCCACCGTCACGGATGCCGACTTGCTCCTCGGCTACCTGGATCCCGCGTACTTCCTCGGCGGGCAGATGCCGCTGGACCCCCACCTGGCGCGTCGGGCGGTGACGGACCACATCGCCCGGCCTTTGGGTCTCGACGCGATCCAGGCCGCGTGGGGCATCCACCGCATTGTGAACGAGAACATGGCCAACGCCGCGCATGTGCACCTCATCGAGCGGGGCGCCGATCGCCGCGCGTACGCGTTGTTCGCGTTCGGCGGCGCCGGTCCGGTGCATGCGTACGGCGTCGCGTCGCTCCTGGGGGGGCCGTCGGTCATCGTGCCGCCGAGCGCGGGCGTCGCCTCGGCGGTGGGCTTTCTCACCGCGCCGCCGGCATTTGAGTTCGTCCGAGGATGGTACTCGCGGCTGGGCGAGGTAGACTGGGCGCGGGTCAACGAGGTCCTGGACGACATGGAGGCGCAGGGCCGGGCGTTGATCGCCGGTGCCGGCGTTGCCGGCGATGCGGTCCACGTCCAGCGCGCGTGCGATGTGCGGTACGAGGGGCAGGGATCGGAGGTCACCGTTGCCGTGCCGGGTGGCGCGCTGTCGGCGAGGCGCCTCGACGACATCCGCAGCGCGTTCGAGGATCGCTACCGGACGGCGTACGGGCGGATCGTGCCCCAGTTAGGACTTGAAGTCGTGAATTGGCGGGTGACCGTCCGCGGCCCCCGGCCACCGCTGCGGGTGCCCGGCGCGGCGGACGGCCGGACGGCGCGGAATGCGCGCAAGGGCTCGCGCCCCGCGTACTTCGGCGACGCGCACGGGCTCCTCGACACCCCCGTCTTCGACCGGTACCGGCTCGCGCCCGGCGTGACCGTGGAGGGCCCCGCGATCATCGAGGAGCGTGAATCCACGATTGTCATTGGGCCGGGCGGGCAGGTCTGGATCGACGAGTTCCTCAGCGTCGTGGTCGACCTTCCCGTCCCGCCGGGGGATGGGCAGCCCGGCGCCCCAGGGAAGGGCGCGTCGCGATGAGCGATCTTCGTGATCCCCTCACCCTGCAGGTCCTGTGGCAGCGGCTCATTTCGGTGACCAACGAGCAGGCCGCTGCGCTGATCCGGACGGCGTTTACGCCGATCGTCAGAGACGCCGAAGACCTGTCCGCCGCGGTGTTCGATCGGCACGGCTACATGATCGCCCAGTCCGTCACGGGCACGCCCGGACACATCAACTCGATGGCCACCGGGATGAAGCACTTTCTCGCCGCACATCCTTCCAACACGCTGCGTCCCGGAGATGTGCTCATCACGAACGACCCGTGGCAGACGTCGGGACACCTCTTGGACCTGACGATCGCCACCCCGGTGTTTGCGGGAGAGACTCTGGTCGGGTTCTTTGCCAATACGTGTCACGCGCTCGACATCGGAGGCCGGCCATTCTCCGCGGATGCCGATGACGTTCACGAAGAAGGCCTCTACATCCCGATCATGAAGCTGTACGAAGGGGGGCGGCCCAACGAATCGCTGTTCCGCATCGTGGAGGCGAATACGCGCGCCCCGGTGCCGGTGCTCGGCGACATCCATGCCCAGGTGGCGTGCAACGATGTCGGCGCCAGGAGCCTGCTGGCGTTGATGGGGGAGTTCGGCCTCGACTCGCTCGACGGGCTGTCGGACGTGATCATTCGACGCTCCGAAGAGGCGTTGCGGCGCGCCATCGCGGCGCTGCCCGACGGCGAGTATACCAGCGAGACGACCGCGGACGGCTTGGACGCTCCCGTCCGCATCAAGACGAAGGTCGTCGTTGCCGGGGATGGGGTGACTGTGGATTATACTGGCACCTCGCCCCAGGACCCACGAGGGATCAACGTGCCCCTGAACTACACGGCGGCCTACACGACCTTCGCGATCAAGGCCGCGGTCGGCCCGGAGGTCCCCAACAACGACGGCAGTTTCCGGCCGGTGCGGGTGATCGCGCCTCCGGGGTGCATCCTGAACGCGCAGCCCCCGGCGCCGGTCGCGGCGCGGGCGATCGTGGGACATTTTCTGCCGGGGACCATTTTCCGCGCCCTCGGGCCCGCGATCGGGTCGCGCGCCATGGCGGCGGGCGCCGATTCCATCTGCCTGATCACGGTGCACGGCGAGACCGCCGCGGCGCCGTTCACCTACACCTTCTTCTGCGTTGGCGGGATGGGCGCGCGGGCGGCGAAGGACGGGCTCTCCACGACCGGGTTCCCGAGCGGTGTCGCCGGTATGGCCGCGGAGGTCACGGAGACGCTGGCGCCGGTCCTGATCCACCGCCGCGAGTTCCGGGGCGGCTCCGGCGGACCGGGCCGTCAGCGCGGCGGACTGGGGCAGACGATCGACCTCGCCGTTCGCACCGGACGCCGGTACAGCATCGCCGCCTCAGCGGATCGCACGCGGTGCGCCGCCGAAGGCGCCGGCGGCGGGTACCCCGGTGCGCCCGCGCGAACCATCCTGGACTCCGGGGAGACGCGCGACTTCAAGCGCACGCAGCAGGTCCCGCCCGACCGGCGGGTGATCCTGGATTTGGCCGGCGGCGGCGGTTACGGGGATCCCCTGACGCGCGATCCGCAGGCGGTGCTGCGCGACGTGCTCAACGGGTTCGTGAGCCTGGAGGCGGCGCGCGCGGACTACGGAGTGGTCATCCGCCGCCTGGCCCCCGACGACGAAACGGTGCTGCTCCCGGAGGATTTCGTCGTGGACGAGGCGGCGACGTCTACGCTCCGAACGGGCGGCCGGCATCGAGCGGCAGGCGCGCAACCGCCCGGGCCCGGACCGTCAAAGGGCTCCTGACACCACGAGCGTGAACACCGCAGCCAGAGGTTATCGCTCCCGACGAATCTCTTGGAGCTTCTCTGCCAGGAATGCCTCGACAGTTCCGACCCCTCGGTACTTCCCGCCGATGGATCGGATGCGGGCCCGCATGGCCATCCGCGCCTCGCGCGATGGCTCAGCCCGCGCGCGCTTGCTCACCGGGACAAAGTGCGCCACGCGCACCCCGCGCACGGTGACCGTGACGGTTTCACCGGAGCCCACGCGTCTCAGGACTTCCCCGGTTCGGTTCTTGAGTTCCTTGGCAGTCACGATGCCCATCGAGCACCTCGCCGACCAAGTAGCTAGTAGCTACTATCGTAGTATAGTGAACGAAAGCGCGCGTGTCACAGCGAACGGATTCGAGTGGCGCCCCCCTCCGCTCGTCTCGATGACCAGGCGGTCGCCCCGGCGCCGCGTCATTCAGCGGTCATAGTCAATTGGTGTCCACTCGGTTGGCGCGCTGTGTCTGTCCCAGTATAGCTCACGGACCCGCATCGTCACCGGCCCCGGCCTGCCGTTGCCCAGGATGCGGTCGTCGAGCCTGACGACGGGAATGATCCCTCCCGCCGTTGAGGTGAGAAAGATCTCATCTGCCCGGCGGAGTTCGTCTCCGGAAATTTGGCCGACGTCGACGGGGATGCCGTGATCGCGGCCGATATCGAGAACGGTTTGCCGTGTGATGCCCTCGAGCACTCCACGAGCGGGCGTGACGGCTCTGCCGTGGAACACCGCAAAGACGTTGAACCCGGGACCTTCGGTGACGTTCCCGTCGATGCCGAGGAGAATGGGCGTGTCGGCGCCCCGGTCATAGGCTTCAAAGATGGCCTGCTCGAGGTCGAGCCAGTGGTAATTCTTCACGGTCGGATCCACCGACTCCGGCGGGATTCTGGTGACGGCGCTGATGATGGCGCTGATCCCGTCGGCCTGGCGCTCTTGTCCGCCAATCCAGATGAACGGGATCGCGTACGCCAGAAAGCGATTGCGGCACTGGCGGAGGTCTCGC
>VBAN01000017.1:4308-6817 GCA_005882445.1 Candidatus Segetimicrobium genomatis
TCGCGATCGAACGGCAGGCTCATTCTCAGCCTGCCGAGAGATCTCAAAAACCTGTCGAGATGGTGTTCGAGACGGAAGAACCTTCCGTCCCAGACATGGACGACGTCGTAGGTGACATCGGATCTGGTGAAGCCGTAGTCCAGCACGGACACAGTGGCCCGCTCCACCGAGACGAATTCACCATCGACATACGCTACCCCCGCGGTGGCCGCGGCAAGCTGCTCCGATCGCGTCATCGCGCTTTTCATCGCTCCTCCTCCGTCTTCCTATCGCCTCCATGAGGGGCCAGCCGTTCGGGTTATGCAAACCATGTGTCGGGAAGCGTAAAGCCACACGGGTATGGATCATCGGGATCGACGCCATACTGAGAGATGCCCGTCAGCCAGGCCCGTCCCGAAATTGTGTTCACCACGGCCGGGACGCCTGACACGTGTGTCGTCTCGATGATTCGGCCATAGAAATGCGAGCCGATGATAGACACGTGATCGAAGATCTCGCCCTCCTCGATCAGACCCTTGGCATGGAGCACGGCGAGCCGCGCGGACGTCCCGGTACCGCAGGGAGAACGGTCAAGCCGGCCGGGCTTGATCGTATGGATGCCGGGGTTTTCCGGGTGAACCGCCGGCAGCTGCTCGGCGGCTGCGGCTTTGATGCGCTCGCCCATGGCAACCAGATCGCGTGCCTCGGACGGTTCGATCTTGAAGCCCAACCCTTCCGCATCGACGAGCGCGTAGATCATGCCCCCATAGCCGACATCGACCGTGACTGTGCCGAGGCCTTCGACTTCCACGGGCTTGCCGAGATGGAAGACAAACGAAGGCACATTGCGGAACGTGACCCGCTCGCACTTGCCGTCCCGGCACGCCGCCGTCACCCGGACGAGCCCGCCGGGCGTGTCGAGCGTCAGCACCGTCTCGGGTTCCTGCATCGGCACCATGCCGGTCTCGAGGAGGACGGTGGCCGTGCACATGGTATTCGACCCGGACATCGGCACGTAGAAGCGTGATTCCATGACGATGAGCCCAACGTCCGCCCGCGGGTCGCATGGCGGCAGGACCAGGTTCATCGAGACTACGACCCCGCCCCGCGGATCGAACAGGAGCATCTGCCTAAGATCGTCCGCCTTGGTCTCGAGGTATTTCATTCGTTCGAACATGGTCTTCCCCGGAGGCGGCATCACGCCCCCGATGATGACTCGCCCCACCTCGCCTTCCGCGTGGGCCTCGACCACGGTCACGGTCCGCTTCCATCTCACGCGTGCATCCCTCCTACCGCCGGACTCTTCGGAGCAGCTACAGTCAGCGGGATCCACGCTGCGCGCCGCGTGATGTCGCGCGGGACGCCATCGCCGGCGCCCGGGTGCTGCTGCTGCAGCTGGAAGTCCCGATCGAGGCGGTGCTGCGCGACGGGCTCAATGGGTTCGTGAGCCTGGAGGCGGCGCGCGCGGACTACGGCGTCGTCATCCGCCGCCTGGCCCCCGACGACGAAACGGTGCTGCTGCCGGAGGATTTCGCCGTGGACGAGGCGGCGACGTCTGCGCTCCGATCCACGCCTGGACCTGCCCAACATAGGCGCGGTCAAGCGCCACGAGGTGGTCGTGGATGAAAGACGTCACGAGCCGTTCGAGGATGGCGTCGGAGTCGTGCCGCATCGGCCAGATGGCGCGAGACCGGTACGCGTTGACCGCTTCTTCCAGGCGTTCCGCGCTCAGCGAATGCTGGCTGGCGAAATCAAGGGTGACCCCGTGGCGGCCGGCCCGGAGTTTCCAGAGCACGGCGCGATTGAAGAACCAGCCGTCGGTTTTCCAGAGCGCGTAGCGCTGCCGGCGATCGCGCGGCGCGGCCTCGATCCGGACGGCGAACTCCAGGGTGCGGGCGTCCCAGAACGGAAGCTCTAGGCGCTGCCGCACGTGGAAGGCCGTGCCCGCCAACCGTACCCATTCGACCCCGGGCCACAGGCGAAGCAACTCGCCCGGCGCCTCGAAGATCCTGCGTGCCGCCGGCATGCGCGTCATGCTCAACCGGCAATCCAGGGAGTGGACAACTGGAACCACTCCTCCGGCGGGTTCACGAACCCGCGCACTTTCTTGTTCAGCACCACGATGTTCAGGTCGTTGCAGATGGGCCAGAAGGCTACGTCGTCGCCCATGACGATCCGGTCGACCTCGCGATACAGGCCGGCCCGCGCGGTGTCATTGAACTCGGACCGCGCCTGGTCGAGTAGCTTGTCGACCTGCGGGTTGGCGTAGAATCCGTAGTTCACCCCGTTCGGAGGCTGCCGGGTCGAGCGGAAGACAATATCGTTCCAGTAGTTCGAGGTCATGCCCCACGACAGCTGCGCCCCGCCGGTGCCTGCCGGACGGCCCTTGAACAACATGCCGACGTACGTGACCCACTCGTAGGTCTTGATGTGCACGGTGACGCCGATGTTCTTGAGATCGCGCTGGAGCCACTCGATCATCGACACGGGAACCATCTGTCCCGATCCCGCGGTCGACGTTTCCAGCGTC
>VBAN01000151.1 GCA_005882445.1 Candidatus Segetimicrobium genomatis
AACGAGAGGATCCAGACCCTTCTGGACGCCGGGCGGGTCCTACAGAACATGAGCCAGCGGCGGCGCGCCTACCGCGAAGTCGTGCAGATCCTGGCCGACGACGTCCCGTACGTCTGGCTCTTCTTTCCGAAGGAATACAAGCTCGCGTCGACCCGCCTTCGCGGGTTTGTCCACGTGCCCGACGGGATGATGCGGTTTCGGACGGTCTGGCTGGAACCCTAAACCGGCCGGACGCGGAGTGCCCGCGCCCGGCCCCCTCTCCGGCTTAGTTCGCGCTCGGCCTCCAGGGGATCCGCCCCCGCTCCATGCTCTGGAACACCCAGCTCTTCTCCCGCAGGTGCTGCGGCAGCAGGGCGTGTAGCGTGGTCATCTCGTTGATCGCGGCCTGCACGGTGTACATCGCCTCGAGCCGGTTGTCCAGCCCGTCGTATCGCGCATTGATGGCGCGAAGCCGCTTGCGGATCGTGGTCAGTCCCCCCACCACTTGATCGAGTGACACGATGCTCATGTTGCTCCCCTCGGGCCGGGTCATGGCGTGCCGTCAGATCGCTCTCTTCCGGCCGCGTTTTCCCCCGACGTTGAGAGTGGTTCTGTTCCGCCTCCTGTTCGGCCTTGATCCGTCCTGTGGATTTCGAGCCCCGTTAGACTGAGAAGAGTCCTTCACTCTGATGAGGACCGCGCCGCGCCGGTATGCTTGATGGAAGTTTCTGAGAAGATTGGGAAAGGTGCTTCGCGCGCCGCGTCCGAAGACCCCTGCGCCGGCGTTCACCGCGATCGCGCCGCGCGGACGCTGCGGCGGACCCAGCCCGTATGGAGGGGAGACCGATGGATGCAGCCGAGGTGTGCTACCTGCCTGCGGTCGAGATGGCCGCGGCGATCCGGTCCAAGAAGCTCTCCCCGGTCGAAGTGGTCGATGCGGTGCTCGCCCGCCTCGATCGCCTGAACCCCACGCTCAACGCCTACTGCACCGTCACCGGCGACGCGGCCCGCGCCTCAGCCCGAGAGGCCGAAGCCGCGGTGATGCGGGGGGGCCCGCTCGGCATGCTGCACGGGATCCCGGTGTCCATCAAGGACCTGGTCATGACCAAAGGGGTGCGCACCACGTGGGGATCCAGGTTGTACGAGCACTTCGTTCCCGAGGAGGACGCCCCGGTGGTCGAGCGGCTCCGGCAGGCCGGGGCCATCGTGCTCGGCAAGACGAACACCCCCGAGTTCGGCTTCAAGGGGGTCACCGACAACCCGGTCTTCGGACCGAGCCGCAACCCGTGGAGCCTCGCGCACACGCCCGGGGGGTCGAGCGGGGGCGGCGCCGCGGCCGTGGCCGCCGGTCTGGGGCCGCTGGCGGTCGGGACCGATGGGGGAGGATCGATCCGGATTCCGTGCAGCTGCTGCGGCATCTTCGGCTTGAAGCCGACGCTGGGGCGCGTCGCGGCCGCGCCCGTGTACGGCGGGCTGGAGACGCTCTCGCACACGGGGCCGATGACGCGGACGGTGCGCGACGCGGCCCTGATGATGAACGCGATCGCCGGCCCCGACCCGCGCGACCTCGGCTCGCTGCCCGGCGACGGGATCGATTACCTCGCCGAGGCCGGCCGGGGAGTCGCGGGGCTTCGCGTCGCCTGGACGCCCGACTGGGGGTACGCGCCGGTGGATCCCGAGACCCGCCGGATCGCGGAAGCAGGGGCCCGGCGGTTCGCGGATACGGGCTGCCGGGTGGACGAGGCCGATCCCGGGTTTCCCAGCCCCGAGGAGCCGTTCACCATCGTCTTCGCCGGATCGATGGCGGCGCGGCTGGCAGACAAGCTGCCCGAGTGGCGCGACCGCTTCGACCCCGGGCTGGTCGAGGTGCTCGAGCACGGCATGCGCTTCTCCGCCGTCGACTTCGTCAATGCCGCCAACTGGCGGCGCACGCTCGGCGAGGCCTTCCGGCGGTTCTTCGCCCGGTATGACCTGCTGCTCACCCCCACGCTGGCCGCGCCTCCGCTGCCGGTCGGGATCAATCACTATCAGGAAATCGGGGGGCGCAAGGTCGGGCATTCCGGATGGTTTGCGTTCACCTATCCGATCAATATGACCGGGTTTCCGGCGGCGACGGTCCCCTGCGGGTTCACGTCCGATGGGCTCCCGGTGGGGCTGCAGATCATCGGGCCCCGGCTGGCGGATGCGCTGGTGCTGCGGGCTGCGGCCGCGTTTGAAGCCGTCGCCCCCTGGGCCGGCAAACGCCCGCCGCTGGGCTGAGCGCTTGACGCGCGTTGCGCCTGCGACCTCTTACCCGGCCGAGGGGGCCAGCGAAAAATGCGAGTGGACCGCGACCCACCGCCCCTCGCGCAGGACGAGGATGATCGTCGCCCGGCCCGGCCTGGGGAACGTCGTCCCGTCAGGCCCGGCGCCGAGGGAGTCCCAGGGCACGATCGCCCCAAGCATCTCCTCGTGCCCGACGCAGCGCATCTCGGCCAGCCGGAAGGTGAACTCCCGGATGGTGGGCCAGATGTGCTGCCACTGCTCGCGCTCCAGGACGTCGCGGCCGGAGACGACGGCGGCGTGGGTGCCGAAGGCCTGGACGTCAGGGGCGAAGAGCGGACGGGCCGCCGCGTAGTCGACCGCGCGGACACAGCGCTGCAGGGCCGCGAGCCAGGCCCTGGCCGCCTCGGTGAGGGGATGGCCGTCCGGAAGGACGCTCGCGGGCAAGCCGACCACCGTCCAATGGGCGCGCGGAGACCGCGCGATCGCGACACAGGGCAGGATCGCGGGCCACGCCCGGCCAACCCCTTCGCGTGTCCCGGCAGAGGTCCTGCCCGCCCCTGAAACCGCTGAGGGATGAGACGCGATCGGGCCGGCCGGCGTGAACACGTGAGCGTAGAGAGGAGCGCACCCCGGTATGGCTGGTTCGGCGCAGATCTGCCCACCCGCCCCGCTGCAGACGTACGTTGAGGCCGTCTTCAAAGCCATCGGCGCTGATGACGAGATTGCCGGCGTGGTGGCGGCGCACCTGATTCGCGCCAACCTTTCCGGCCACGACTCCCACGGCGTGATCCGCGTGCCGCAGTACGTGGGCGAAGCCGACCGCGGCGCCCTGCGGCCGGCGGCCCGGCCCACGCTGGTGCGCGAGACCGAGGTGGCCGCCGTCGTCGACGCCAACCGCGGGTTCGGGCACGCGCCGCGGCGGGATGGCCGCCGTGGCGGTCCGCCATTCGATGCACATCGGGCGATTGGGCGAGTACACCGAGCGGGCGGCCGCCGCTGGGTTGATCGCGGTCGTGACCGTGGGCGCCGCCGGGCCAGGCCTCGGGTCGGTCGTGCCGTTCGGCGGGCAGGCCCGGTTTCTCTCGACCAACCCCTGGTCCGTCGGCGTGCCGGGACGGGGCCGCTCGATGGTGTTCGATGGCGCAACCTCGATGGTGGCCGAGGGGAAGGTGCGGGTGGCCCGCGCCAAGGGCGCGCTCCTTCCTCCCGGCTGCATCGTGGACCGGAACGGCGTCCCTTCGCGCAACCCGGAAGATTTCTACGGGGGAGGATCGCTGCTGCCGCTGGGCGGCGAGGAGGCAGGGCACAAGGGCTTCGGCCTGGCATTGGCGTCGGCGCTGATCGGCGCCCTGGGCATGATCGACGATCCCAATCCCACCCTGCCCGGCGCCCGTGTGCAGGCGGAGGGTCCCGTGGGAGGCCAGGCCGGCGGAGTCTTCCTGGCGGCGATCGATCCCGCGGCCTTCGGGGATGCCGAGCGCTATCGAGGCATGGTCGGCGACACGCTCGGGGCGGCCAAGCGGGTACCGCCCGCGCCGGGCCGGGATGAGGTGCTGCTGCCCGGTGAGCCGGAGACGATCGCCCGCCGGCAGCGGGCCGGGGGGATCGCGGTGCCCGAAACGACATGGCAGGAGCTGATGGCGCTGGCGGAACGCTTTCACGCGCCGTTGCCCGAGCATCGCCCCGCGCCGTAGCGGCGATGGGCGAGGTGATCACACGTGCGGGAGGTTCGTGTCTGTGGGGTGAGCCGGACGGATCGCGGTTAGTGGACGCCCGCCAGATAGAATGGCCGGCAGACTCTCGACACGGCATGCTCCTGGGGGCCCTGGAAGACCGAGGAGAGTTTCTTGATCAGGCGCTCGTCGGGGCCGGTGGCCGACTGGAGACAGAGCGCGACGTCGTAGCCTCCGGCCACGCCGTACCGGACCACGGCGAGATAGGCCTTCTGGACGTGCGATGCGCGGCTGAGGACTTTCGCGAATTCCCCTTTGAGAATCCGCTCCGGCGGTCCGTCCTGCTCCGCAAGGAACTGGACGCGTGACCGGATGTGCCCTTCCAGGCGCGGCGTCTGCTCCATGCGCTTAATGATGCTTTGAGGGGGTCCTGCCCCGTCTGCGCGATCGTCCATTCCCTCTCGTTCGCTCTTCGCTTCGATCGGTTTCGGCCGGGCCGTTACCCGCCGGTTCCGGAAGAAACGGATGCGCGTGTGGT
>VBAN01000152.1:0-870 GCA_005882445.1 Candidatus Segetimicrobium genomatis
CCGATGAGGGCCTGGGTATTCTCCGCCAGCGGCACGTGCAGCGTCAGGACGTCGGACCGGCGCAGGACCTCCTCCCACGCGCCCAGTTCCACGCCGAGCCGCCGGGCCCGTTCCTCCGTCACGTACGGATCGTGGGCCAGCACCCGCATGTCGAAGGCCACCGCCCGCCGGGCCACTTCGCTGCCGATCTTCCCGAGCCCGATAATGCCGAGCGTCTTCCCGGCCAGTTCGGTGCCGGTGTACGGCTCGCGGATCCACCGGCCCGCGGTCAGGGCGGCGTGGGCCTGCGGGATGCGGCGGACCAGGGCGAGGAGCATCGCCATCGTGTGCTCCGCGGCCGCGATCGTGCTGCTCTCGGGGGTGTTGAGCACGAGGATGCCCCGCCGCGTCGCCGCGTCGACATCGATGTTGTCCACCCCCACCCCCGCGCGGGCGATCACGCGGAGGCGCGGCGCCCCCCCGAGCGCCGCGGAGGAGACCCGGGTCCCGCTGCGGATGATGAGCGCATCCGCTCCGGGTAGCAGCGCCGCGAGGTCCGCTTCAGCGAGGCCGGACCGGACGATCACCTCTCCCGCTTCCCGCAGCCGGGCGAGGCCCTCTTCGCCGAGTCCGTCAGCGACCAGGACCTGCATCGCCGCCTCGCCGGCCTCAGCGCTTCGCGGGGGCCCGCAGCGTCTGGCGCGCGGCCTCGAGCCCAGCATCCGTCGCGGCCCGAGCGCCGAGGTCGTTGAGGGTGCGGCCGAGGGTCTCCAGGCCGGCGAGCAGCATCGCCGATTGAGTATACCCGAGGTGGCCGATCCTGATCACGGTGTGTTCTAAGCTTCCGATCCCGCGGCCGAACAGCACGCCGTACCGCTCCCGGGCCTGGGT
>VBAN01000152.1:883-9975 GCA_005882445.1 Candidatus Segetimicrobium genomatis
CCCCGGACGCCCGCGCGCACCATCCGGGCCATCTGGCGGTGGCGCTCGAAGACGCGGTCCAGCCCTTCCTCGCGAATCAGGCGCAGCGCCTCGTGCACCGCGTAGGCGACGGTCACGGCCGTGGTGAATGCCGTCCCCGGGGGCTGCCGGCGGGCTTCCACCCGCCCTCGCTGCAGGTCCAGGTAGAACCGCGGTGTCGAGGCGCGCTCCGCGGCCGCCCAGGCGCGGTCGCTCACGCTGATGAACGCCATCCCCGGAGGGCTCATCAGGGCTTTCTGGGAGCCGGTGACCGCCACATCCACGCCCCAGGCGTCCGTCTCCAGCGGGATCGCCCCGAGGCTGCTGACCGCGTCCACCATGAGCAGGGCCGGGTGATCGCCCAGGAGTGAGCGGATCGCCTTGACGTCGTTGTGCACGCCCGTGCTGGTCTCGCTCTGGGTCACGAACACCGCCCGGTAGTCCCGGCCGGCGTCCGCGCGGAGCCGGCCCGCGACCGCGTCGAGGGGGACCGGCCTGCCCCACTCCGCGAGCACCCGATCGACGCGCGCGCCGAAGCGCTCGGCGATCTCCGCGAACCGCTCGCAGAAGTAGCCGTTGTTCACCGAGAGCACCCGGTCGCCCGGGGACAGGAAGTTGACCACCGCCGCTTCGAGGCCGCCGGTGCCCGAGCATACCAGCGGGATGATGTCGTTGCGGGTCCGGAACACGTCCTTGAGGCCGTCCAGGATCTCCGCCATGATCCGGCCGAACGTGGGGCCGCGGTGATTGGTCATCTCCCGCCCCATCGCCTGGAGCACCCGTGGGGGCAGCGGCGTCGGGCCGGGGATCAGCAGGTTGATCTCATCCATGGGATCGCCTCCTGCGCGTGCGCCGCCGGCAAATGAGAACGCTCCCGCCACAGGAGGCGAGAGCGCTCGCGGATCTCTCCTTCATCGCCTGACGGCGCCGCTAACTGGCGGTGATGATAGCATCCGACTGCGGGCGCGTCAACGCCTGCGGGCGGATCATCTCGAGAAAGGCCTGGGCCACGCGGGGCAGGCGGTGATCACGGCGGGAGAGCAGCGAGATCGCCCGCTCGATCCGGAGGCCTTCGATCGGCACGATGCGCAGGCGGCCGGCGGCCACCTCCAGTTCGACCGCACAGCGCGAGAGGATCGAGAGGCCCAGGTTGGCGGCGACGGCCTGCTTCACCATCTCAGCGCCTTCCACTTCGAAGACGGGCGTGACGTGCACTCCGGCGCGATGCAGCGCCTCGTCGGCCGCCTCCCGGTTGCCGGAGCCGCGCTCGCGCAGGATGAACGGCTCGCCGGCCAGATCGGCAACCCGCACGCTCGGCAGCGTGGCGAACGGATGCGACGGGGCGACGACGAGGACCAGTTCGTCGTTCAGAAGGACCGCGGCCTCGAGATCGGGGAAGCTGACACTGCCGCCAACCAGCCCCAGATCCAGCTGACGCTGCAGGAGCATTTCCTGAATCCGGCGTGTGTCGGCGAGGCGCAGCGAGATCTCGATGCTCGGATACTGTTCCTTGAACCGTCCCAGGAGGGCGGGGAGCAGGTAGGTGCCGGGCGTCGGGGTGGCGCCGAGGAGGAGCCGGCCGCGGCGCAGCCCTTTGACCTCGTCCATGGCCACCCGGGTCTCGTCGATCAGCGCCAGGATGCGGGCGGCGTAATCGTCCAGCACCCGGCCGGCTTCGGTGAGCCGCACGTGCTTGCCGACCTGCTCGAACAGGTCGGTGCCAAACTGCCGCTCCAGGTCGCCCACCTGGATGCTGACGGACGGCTGGCTGATCAAGAGTTCCGCCGCGGCGCGCGAGAAGCTGCCGGACCGGGCGACGGTGTGGAAGATCTTGAGCTGGTGCACATTGATCGCCATGGGACTGATACCAGTGTACTATATTCCCGGCGCGGGCAGAAGGTGGCGTCACGCCGTGCCGGTGAATCGCCGGCGTGGAGAGGAGTGGGGCCCTGATTCGAGACGCGGAAGCCGTGGTGGTCGGCGCCGGGGCGCTCGGAGCCAGCATCGCGTTTCATCTCGCGAAGGCGGGGAGCCGCCGGATTGCGCTGATCGATAAACATGACCTCGCCTCGCAGACCTCTCCCCGCGCCGCCGGTCTCACGGCCCAGGTGCGCAAGACCGATCTGATGACCCGCCTCGCGATGATGGCCGTTCGGAAGATCGAACGGTTCGAGGCGGAAACCGATGAACCGCTCGTCTATCACCAGTCTGGGAGCATGAAGATCGCCCGGACGCCCGAGCATCACGAGCAGTTGAAGCGCGAGGTGGCGCGGGGCCAGCGGCTCGGCCTGGGGATCGATTTGGTCTCCCCGGCCGAGGCCCGACGGTTGATGCCGTTTCTCGATCCGGTAGGTGCCCAGGGGATCACCTACACCCCGTCGGACCTGTACCTCGAGCCGGTGCAGATCCCGCTCGGGTACGCGCGGGCGGCCGCCCGGCTGGGCGCGACCGTGACGCCGAACACCGCGGTGACCGGGATCGTCACCAAGAACGGCGGCGTTACCGGCGTGATCACCGATCAGGGCGAGATCCAGACGCCGGTCGTGGTGGACGCGGCCGGGGCCTGGACGCGCCTGGTGGCCCAAATGGCGAACGGCCGCATCCCGGTCGTCCCCACGCGCCACCAGCTCCTGATCACGGAGCCCATCGACGGCGTCTCGACGGCCCAGCCGATCGTCCGCGTGATCGACTCGAACGTCTACGTCCGTCCGGAGAAGGGCGGACTGATGCTGGGCGGGTACGAGCCGGATCCGATCCAATACGACACGGCGGCGCTTCCGGCCGGCTTTCAAATCAAAGACCTGGTTCTCGACATCGGCGTGCTCCGCAGGCTGGCCGGCACAGTCGTAGCCCAGTTTCCGATCCTGCGCGAGTTCAAGGTCCGCGAGCACCGGGGCGGATTGCCCACCATGACCGCCGACGGCCGGCACATCGTCGGCCCTGTGCCGGGCATCCGGGGCTTCTTCGTCGCGAGCGGGTGCTGCGTCGGCGGCCTGTCGATCTCACCGGCGGTCGGCGAGGTGCTGGCCGAGTGGATCCTTACCGGCAAACCCCCCATGGATCTGACGTTCCTCGCGCCGGAGCGCTTCGGGGTGGAGTATCATCTGGAGGAGAAGCTCCAGGCTCAGTGCCGGTGGCAGTACGCCCATCAGTATTCCGCACCGTAGCCCGCGACGGATATTGACGGAGTGACCCTGACCGACCTCCCCTGGCAGTTTCGCGTCCCGCCCCGGGCAACCACTGATGTTACAATGAATATAGAAAACACGTCGGACACGGAGCGGTCCATGACCGATCGCGACCGGATCAGGCTGACCTCGATGGTCGCCTGCGCCGGCTGAGCCTCTAAACTGGGTCCGGCCGACCTGGCGCAGGTCCTGCGCCATCTCCCTCCCGTGACCGACCCTGCCGTCCTCGTGGCCACCAACACGGCGGACGACGCGGGCGTGTATCGTATTGCCCCGGATCTGGCCCTCGTCCAGACGGTGGACGTCTTCACGCCCATCGTGGACGAGCCGTACTGGTTCGGCGCGATCGCGGCGGCGAACGCGATGAGCGACGTCTACGCGATGGGCGGGACGCCGAAGCTCGCCCTCAACTTCGCGGGGTTCCCGCGGACGAAGCTGCCCCTCGATGTCCTCGGGGAGATCCTGCGCGGAGGCGGGGACAAGTGCAGTGAGGCCGGGGTCGTCATCATCGGCGGCCACACCATCGAAGATCCCGAGCCGAAGTACGGGCTCGCCGTCACCGGGTTCGTCCACCCCAACCGCATCGTCACGAACGCGGCGGCCAAGCCCGGCGACCGGCTCGTGCTGACGAAACCCCTGGGGATGGGCGTCATCACCACCGGGATCAAGCAGGAGCGGACCTCGGCGGCAACGATCCAGGAGGCCATCCGCATCATGGCCACCCTGAACCGGGGCGCCGCGCAGGCGATGACCGACGTCGGGGTCTCGGCCGCCACCGACGTCACCGGGTTCGGGCTGCTCGGCCACCTGCACGAGATGACCCGCGCGGCAAAGGTCCGGGCGCGCATCCGGCTGCGGTCGGTGCCGATTCTCGACGAGGCCTGGGGGCTCGCGCGGGAGGGCGTGATCCCGGGCGGCACCCGGCGGAACCAGGCGTCCCTCGAGGGGGCCATTACCTGGGAAGGGATCGACGAGGACGGGCAGGTACTCCTCTGTGATGCCCAGACGTCCGGCGGCCTTCTGATTGCCGTGCCCGAGGCCAGGCTCGCCCGGTTGGTGCAGGCGCTCGAGACCGAGGGGGCCATGGCGGCGGTCGTGGGAGAGATCACGGGGATGGGGCACGGGGAGATCACCGTCAGGCGCGATTGACCCCGTCGACGCGCATCTGGTGTAGAGGAGGAGAGCAATGACCCCGAAGGCAGAACGCGCCGAAACGACCCGCCAGGCGGACCTGCTCGAGCGCGCCGGCCGGTATCTCGCCGTCGTCATCGCCGAGGGCCGCGGCAGCCACGTCACCACCGTGGACGGCCGGGATTTTATCGATTATCACCTCGGGTCCGGCCCGGCCCTGCTCGGGCACGGGCATCCGGAGATCGTGGCCGCGGTGCAGCGCCAGGTGCCGAAGGGATCGACGTACTACTTTCTCAACGAGCCGGTGATCCGTCTGGCGGAGCGGATGGTCGAGGCGATCCCCTGCGCCGACCAGGTGCACTTCACCGGGTCGGGGACCGAGGCGACGTTCTTCGCGATGCGTCTGGCCAGGGGCGCGACCGGCCGCTCGAAGGTCCTCAAGTTCGAGGGCGGCTGGCACGGGATGCACGACTACTCGCTGTGGGGGACCGTGCCGAAGCGACCGAGCGCCTACCCGAACGCGGAGCCGGATTCCATCGGCATTCCGGAGGTGCTGCGCGGGCAGGTGCTGGTCGCCCCGTTCAACGACGCCGCGCGCGCGGTGGAGATCATCCAGCGGCACGCGAACGACCTGGCCGCGGTCATCGTGGAGCCGCTGCAGCGGGTCCTGCAGCCGGTGCCCGGGTTCCTCGAGGCGGTGCGCGAGGCGGCCACGCGGGCCGGCAGCGTGCTGATCTTCGATGAGATCGTGACCGGGTTCCGCATCGCCTGGGGCGGAGCCCAGGAGCGGTACGGGGTGATCCCCGACGTGGCCACCTACGGCAAAGCGATGTCGGGCGGATTCCCGATGGCCGCGATCGCCGGCCGGGGCGACATCATGAAGCATTTCGATGCGCGCAGGACGGAGCGGCCGCGCCTCGTCTGGGCGAGCGGGACCCTGAACGGCAACCCGGTGAGCGCGACGGCCGGGGTGACCGCCCTGGACATCCTCAGCCGGCCCGGCGTCTACGACCATTTTCACAAGATCGGCGGCCGGCTGCGGCGGGAGATCGAATCGCTCGGGACCCGGTATGGGTTCGCCGTGCAGGCGCCCGGCGAGGACGCGGTGTTCGGCGTCCGGTTCACCGCCCGGAAGCCGCTCAGGAACTGGGAGGATCTGCTGACCTCGGACACGCAGCTCAATCTGCGTTGGTCGATCGAGCTGCTCAAGCGCGGGATTCTCGTCAACCCCAACGAGAAGTTCTACCTCTCCCTGGCGCACACCGACGCCGACGTGGACCGCACGCTCGAGGCCTGCGACCAGGCATTCGCGGCGATCAAACGATAACGTAGTCTCCTTCTTTCGAGGACCCCGTCCGGCTCACGAACGCGTGTGCCGGATTGACAGGGGTACGCGTCCCTCAGTACGATCGCACCGTGCGTTCCTGTAAATTGTCGGACAATTGGACGTAGGACAAGAGCAGAATGCGTTCGCGCGCTGAGCAGTTCGTTCGTCCCCCAACGCTCACCGCGACGGTTGCGGAGCACATCAAAGAGGCGATCTTCCGAGGGAGCCTCCCTCCCGGCGCGCCCCTCCATGAAGTCGACCTCAGCAAATCCCTCGGGGTCTCGCGGGGAACGGTCCGCGAGGCGCTCAGACATCTTCAGGACGAGACCCTCGTCGAGATCCACCCCCATCAGGGAGCCTCCGTCACCCGGCTCTCCCCCCGAAAAGCCAGAGAGATCTACACGCTTCGCGCGCAGCTCGAGCCCTACGCGGTGCGGTTGGCCATGGGGCGCAGCGCGTATACCCGGGGCGATCTCGATGAACTGGACGCGCTCGTCCGCCGCCTGGGCGAACTGGAACGCAGCGGCGACCCCGAGCACAGGAGTGATCTGTTCGAGATCATCACGGCGGACATGGAGTTTCATCGGGTGATGTGCGGGCGCAGCGAGCACGAGATGCTGATGGGGATGCTCAGAAGCCTCCAGTCCCAAACGCGGATCTTCATCCTCAACACGATCCTATATCACTCGGACCTCGAGCTCGATGAGCCCACGCACCGCGCGATCCTCACGGCGATCCAGTCGGGCGACCCTGAGCACGCCGAAGCGGTGGTCCGCAAGCACATTGTCGACGCAGGAACGTCCCTCGTGACGCACATGGAGGCTCACGCGGTCGCGGGCCGTGAGGAGGTGGTAGGCGGTCGCGTCCAGGGAGGGTGAAACACATCTTAAGGGGGGGATGCTTCATGGTATCGCGCGTGACCCGTCGTACAGCGCTGCAACTGATGGGCGGCATGGCCGGAATCCTCGCCACGGGGGTGGCTCCGGCGATCAGGTTGGCCGGCGCCGCCGGAAAGCCGATCGAGCTGGTGCACTGGAGCTGGCTCACGGCGTCCGATGGTGAGGTCTGGCAGCAAATGATCGACAGCTTCAACGCGGCGAACAAGGACAAGGGCACGCAGATCCGGATGGAAGTGGTCCCGGACGACCAGTACGGGACGACGGTGCTCTCCGCGGCGGCTACCGGCAACGCCTCGGATTTCGGCTGGGGCACCGCCGGCCTCCGGGCCGACTGGGTGAAGAAGGGCGTCGTTCTGCCCCTCGATGAGACGTTCAAGCAGGCCGGCGTCAGCCTCTCAGATTTCGTCCCGGCAGGGCTGGCGGCGTCCCGGTACGGTGGCAAGCTCTACATGGTGCCGATGGACGGGATGAGCCTCCAGGTGCTCTTGAACGTCGACCACGCCACGGCGGCCGGCCTCGACGTCAGCAAACCGCCGCAGACGGGAGATGAGCTGCTGGCCTGGGCGGGCAAGCTGACGCAGCGCGAGGGCGACAAGGTCACCCGCTCCGGGTTCCTGATGACCGGATCGGGCGTTCAGCCGACCGTGACCTGGGGCATCGTCGCCTACCAGATGGGGTTCCGGCGGGCCAGTCCCGACCTCAAGAAGGCCGGCGTGAACGCCGAGGCCGGCGTGCAGGCCGCCCAGTGGGTGCTCGACCTCTTCGACAAGCACCGGGTGTCGACGCGCGACGTGACCGACCGCTACAAGGCCTTCGGCACCGGGAATGGGTCGATGTTCCTCACCGGCCCCTGGACGCTCAACGGCTACGTCCAGAACAAGCTCAACTTCATCTCGTTCCAGATGCCCAAGGTCGGCAAGGATCGCTCGACCTACTTCGAGCTCGGCGGCCTGGAGATGTACGTCCAGAAGGATCAGAGCCGGCTGGAGAGGACCGCCCAGGCGCTCCGGTGGCTGTCCGACAACAGCTTCCTCTGGACGACCAAGGGGCGCGGCGCCGCGATGCGAAAGTCGATCCTGGCGCGAGGGGATTACAAGACCGCCGGGCACGACTGGAAGGTGCGCGGGGCGTTCATCGACGGCATGCCGAACGCGGTGGTCGGTGAGGTGCCGGTCAGCGCCGGCCCGGACTTTACGATCTACACCGGGGGCGGCTTTGCCGCCAAGACGATGGATCCGGTGTGGGCGAAGCAGACGACGCCCAAAGCGGCCGTCGATGCGCTGATCCAGCAGTGGCAGGCTGATCTCGACGCGGGTTAGATTCCCAAGGGGGATTCCCGCAGGGAACGCGGGTGCGGGGCTTGCTCGGGCCGCGGAGACCGCGCGGCCGGGGCGCGCCCTGCACTCGACCTGCGCCGGGGTGACCGACTAGGGATGGGGGCGATCGGCGGGGCACCGGCAATACCTCGGGCCGGTCGATCGCTTCCATTCGATCGGCTGCGGCGGGCGACGTGGAACGGCGAGCGGATCGACTGGTCGGCCTACATCTTCATCCTGCCGTTCCTGGTGCCGTTTCTGGTCGTGACCATCGGGGCGAGCCTCTTCGGCGTCTACGTCAGCTTCACGGACTGGGGGATCATCGGCGCGCCCCATTGGGTGGGCCTCAAAAACTACTCGCGGGCGCTCGCCGATCCCTGGGTCGTGAAGACGTGGTCGAACACGCTCCGCTACGGCATGCTCGTCGTCCCGGCCACGACGCTGGCCGCGCTGGCGATGGCGCTGTTCGTCAACCTGCGCTGGCGGGGGTACACGTTTGCGCGCGCGGCCTTCTATGCCCCCAACGTCGTCTCGGTCACCGTCATCGGGCTGGTCTGGGTCTGGATGCTGGACACGCAGTACGGGCTGGTCAACCAGTACCTCGGCCGGTTCGGCGTGCCCGATATCCCCTGGCTGACGAATCCCGGGTGGGTCCTCTACGGGGTCGCCCTCGCCTCGGTGTGGTGGGACGCGGGGTTCAGCATGGTGGTCCTGCTGGCCGGCCTGCAGGACATCCCCGGCGAGCTGCGCGAGTCCGCGAGCATCGACGGGGCGACGCCGTTCCAGGCGCTGTGGCACGTGGTGCTACCGCTGCTGCGGCCGGCGCTGAGCCTGGTGGTGACGCTGCTCATCATCGGCACGCTGCGCGTGTTCAGCCAGATCTACATTATGACGAACGGCGGGCCGGCGGGCGCATCCGCCTCCGTCATCCACTACGTCTACGAGATCGGGTTCTCCAAGTACCAGCTCGGCTATGCCGGCGCGATCTCGGTGATGCTCTTCGCGACGATTCTCGTCGTGACGCTGATCCAGCTGCGCGTGTTCCGGGAGAAGACCTGGTGACGCGGCCCGGCGGCCGGCGCTTCCGGCCGGGGATGTGGCTGATCTGGATCGCCGGGATGGCGGGGGCGCTGGCCTGGGCTGCGCCGCTGGTCTGGATGGCTTCGACCTCCGTGAAGCCGCCCAGCCAGGTGCTGACCCGGACGATCGAATG
>VBAN01000018.1:0-2275 GCA_005882445.1 Candidatus Segetimicrobium genomatis
GGATGGCTTCGCGCTGCGCGGCCGGGATGGCCGTGAGCCCGGCGGTGAACATCAAGACGAAGAAGGGCGTTTGCGACCAGACATTGGCGACGATCACCGCGGCCGGAGCCAGATTCGCGTCGGACAACCACGCCAGCCGGTGCTGGATCACGTGCAGGTGCAGCAGCAGGAGGTTCGCCACACCGACCTCCTGGTCGAACATGTAGAGGAACAGGAAGCCGACGACGACGGCGGGCGTGACCCACGGGACCAGCATCAGGCCGCGGATGGCGGCAAACCGTTGCGGCAGGCCGCCGGTCAGCAGCGCAAAGCCCAGGCCGAACAGGAAACTCGCCGTGACCGAGATCGACGTGAAGAAGATGGTTTTCGTCAGCGATTGCCAGAACGCCGCGTCGCGCGCGAGCGCCAGGAAGTTTCCGAGGCCGACGAACGCCTGATGATCAGGATCGGTGAGTTCGATGTGATGATGACGAACGCCGGGGCCAGGAACACCGGCGCAAGCGGGCTGAGCGCCCTCCGCCGCGGTGCCGGACCCCGGCGCGTCTGGACCGGCGGCAGGACCAAGGCCTACCTGCCGGGTGCGTCCAGGATGGCCGCGGTTACTTGCTGAAGACGTCCAGCAGCTGCGCTTGCATCGCCCGCGCGATCTCCGCCACAGGATCGTTGGTGGAGTACGCGCGCTGCACGTTCGACATGATGGGTGGATAGGCTTCTTCATATTTCGGGCCGTAGGGCGGCGCCACCACCAGACCGCCGATCTTGAAGAATCCCAGCGCGATGGGGTTGTTGAGCTCCGGGATCTTGCGCTCCATGCCTTGGACGGCCGGGAGGTCGCCGTTGCGAAGCAGGAAGTTCTTGATGGCGTACTCATCCGCGACCAGGTACCGCATGAATGTCAGCGCGGCCGCTTTGTTCTTGGAGCTCGCGAACGTCACCGTTTGATGGTCGGACGACCCCGCCGATGGGCCGCTGGCGGGTCCGCCGGGAATGGCCGAGACTCCCCACGCCGCATACAGTTTCTCGTCTGTGAGCGCCGTGTTCATCCCCTGCACCACGCTCTTGAAGTACGGCCCATCCTCCAGGAAGAGCAGGCGCCCCTGGGCGGCAAAGATCCGGAACTGCCCCATCTTCTTGCCGGGCAGCGTGTAGCCGTTCTTGATGAGCACGCGGACCCATTCCAGGTACGCCCGCATCTGCGGCGTATCGGCGTCGGGCTTCCCGTTCTTGATCGGTTCCGCGCCGAACGCGTGCATGTACGGCCATTCGGCGTCCACCCCGAAGTCCCGCAGCGTCGTGTCGATGCCGATGCCGACGACGTCGGGAGCATTTTGCTTCGCGGTGGCGATGTCGCGCATCGCCTCGGCGATCGTCTTGGGAGGGGAGTTCGGATCCAGCCCGACCTTCTTCATGAGTTCCTTGTTGTACAAGAAGCCGATGGGGTCAAAGCCCCACGGCAGCCCATAGAGGACGCGGTTGACCGTCGCGCGGTCGACGGTCGTGGGGTACAGGGTGCCGACGAAGGCCTTGTCGTAGCCCTCCAGGGAACGGAGCAGCTTCGCGCTCGCCAGGCTCGCGATGTCGTTCCCTTGGGCTTCGGCCACGTCGGGGCAGTCCCCGGCCGCGCACTCCGTCACGAGCTGGTGCAGGTGGCCCGAGAAGTCCACCGGCTCATCCTTGATCCGGATGCCGGGGTTGTCCTTCATGAACCGCGCTTCGATCTCATCGACCCACGGTTTTTCAGTGTGGTCCCCGGACTGCCAGTTGACGAACCTGATCGACACCTCGGTGGCTGCGAATGATGAGGGCCCCGCGTACCCAATGATGAGTGCTCCGGCCAACCCGAGGGCAACCGTGCCCGCCTTCCACCCGTGCTTGATCCCCATGATCCCTGTCCCCCCTTGCCCGTGTCGACGACTGTGCCGAAAATAGAGCGTTCGGCAAATCGATTTGGCGATTTGGCCCGCCATTCGCCTAGGCTGCCGGGAGTTCCTCCCGTCAAACGGTGGAAGACCGCCGATCGCAGCGGTCTTTGAGCGGTGTCTATGAAGTGATGATGATCAAACGAATGACAAACACACGTGCGGGCATGAGAGCGCCGCTCAATGCGGCGGCAGTTGGTCACATCGGCGGCCGGCTCAAGGAGGACCACCGCATGCGGTTGAAATCCAATGCGACATTACTCGCGGCGCAGACAGGCGGGGGGTGAGCGATGCCGGTACCCAATCTCTTGATTCTCACGGAAAACCACTT
Source organism: Candidatus Segetimicrobium genomatis (assembly GCA_005882445.1). Taxonomy (GTDB): domain Bacteria; phylum Sysuimicrobiota; class Sysuimicrobiia; order Sysuimicrobiales; family Segetimicrobiaceae; genus Segetimicrobium. The sequence continues at coordinate 2,251 of VBAN01000018.1, forward strand.
CTTCCGTCACCGGCGCCGCTACCCC
>VBAN01000018.1:2312-6443 GCA_005882445.1 Candidatus Segetimicrobium genomatis
ACGCGGATCCCAAGGACGACAGCACCTGGTCGCAGGTCCGGCACGCGCTCGACCGGACCGGGATGCGGCAGATCGGCATGTACGTCGTCGTCCGGGCCATGCCCGGATTCCACCTCGATACCGAGATTGCCCGCGTCGCCGACTGCGTCGAGCGGCTGTCGGGTCTCGGCCGGCCGGCCTTCCTGCTGCTGACCATGACCGTCGCCCCGTGGTCGGCCACCACGCCCTTTCACGAGAGCGGCTCCGCGGTCGCGACGTCCCTCCACTGGCAGCAGGCATCCGAGGTGCTCCGGGCGGTGGACGGCATGCTGGCGGAGGCGCGCATGCCGGGATACCTCTACAACCACGCCGGGTTCCTGATCGATACCCCCGGCGTCGAGGAGCGCCTGCTCACCCAGGTGCAGCCCCGCCACATCGCCCCCGGCCTCTCGAGCTTTCATGCGTATTTTCATAAGGAGGTGCCCGACCCACCCGAGATCCTGGCCTCCCCGGTGATGGCCCGGCTCGGCTACGTCGCGCTGCACAGCGGATTCCCCAAGCCGGAGCCGTACCGCACCGCGCTTCTCGACGAGGGCCAGATCGACATCGCCGGCTGGCTGGGGCTGCTGTGGGAGCGGGGCTACCGAGGCCCCCTCGCGCTCCAGGCCTACGACCTCGGCGGCGATCCCTACGTCAGCGCCGAACGCCAGATGACGTATGTGCGCAGCGTCTGGGACCGGTTCGGGCGGGATCCGCGGCTCAATCCCGCGCACCCGGCGCCTCAGTGACGGGGTGAGCATCCTTCCGTGAGATTCCGGTAGAGGGGGGCGGCATGGACAGCATCCGCACGGCCGTGGTCGGCCTGAACCAGGGCTTGATGCACGTGGTCGAGGTGCTCGCCAATCCCCGATTCCAACTCGCGGCCGTCTGTGACAGCGATGAGAAGAAGCTTGGCTGGCTGCGCGGAGAGCCGGCCGTCGACGACGAGCCGGGGTGGTATCGCGCGCACCGGGCCGCGCTGCTCGATCGCGCCCGGGCCCATCCGGAGCTGGCTCGGGCCACCTTGACGACGGATTTTCAAGCGCTGCTGGAGATGCCCGATGTCGACGCGGTGATTCTGACCGTGCCGATTCGCCTCAACGCCCCCTTGGCGGCTCGTGTGCTGGAGGCCGGGAAGCACTGTTTCGCTCAAAAGCCCTTTGCGATCAACGTGGAGCAGGGCCTGCGCCTCCGGGGCGCGGTTCGGGAATCACGCCGGGCGTTCATCCACGGATTCCAGTACCGCTACGCACCGGTGTTTGCCCAGGTGCGCAAGATGATCGACGCAGGGGCCCTCGGCACCGTCAAACAGCTCTGGTGGAACATGGCCCGGCGCCCGCTGCGGGCGTCGCACAACCGCCTCGAGCTGAGCGGCGGGCCCTACCTGGCAGACTGCTGCCATTGGCTTGATCTCTTCGAGTATTTCCAGCCCGGGGCGCGCTTCACGCGCGTCGCGGCGTTTGGCGGGCTGGACGTGCCCAACACGCACGTGGACTTTCCCGACAACGCGGTGACCATCATCGAGTACAACACGGGGGTCCGGGGGAGCCTCAACTTCACCTATTTCACCGACCAGCCGGAGCAAAGCGTCTGGGGGATCCAGGGGACCGGGGGGAAGATCCGAGGCGACAACGAAGAGGCGGGACGGTTCGTGATGTTCTCGGGCCCCACGCGGGATCGGACCGACTTCGCCGTCAACCCGGCGCGGGCCTACCGGGACCTCCTCGGGTTCGACCGCATCCACGACGCGTTCGCGGACCAGATCGAGGCGGGCGACCGCGCCTGGGCGGTGGACGAGGCGGAGCGGGGGCTGGAGAACCTGCTGCTCTGCCTCGCGGCCGATCGGGCCATCCTCGAGCGCCGGATCGTGCAGCGGGAGGAGTTCGCGTCGGCCGCCTCCGGATTGTGATCGGGTGATCGCCGCGCGCACAATTTGAGCATCTTCGACTGAGCATCTCCGGGACGTTCGACGTGACGGGCCGCGTGGCGGTGGTCACCGGCGCCGGGCGGGGGCTCGGCCGCGCGCTGGCCCTGGCCCTCGCGGAAGCGGGCGCCGACATCGCCGCCGTCAGCCGCCGTCCCGCCTCGGATCTCGCCGCCGGCATCGAGCGAGTGGGGCGGCGCTGCGTTCCGCTGACGGCCGATCTCGAAGATCCCGAGGACGTGGCGGCGGTCATTCCGGGAGCGGTCCAGGCGTTTGGCCGCGTCGACATCCTGGTCAACAACGCCGGCGTGATCAGCCGCGCTCCCGCGATCGAGACCACGCCGGAGGACTGTGGCGAGCTTCGAGGTTGGAATCCTGGTGAGCCCATATGCCGCCAGCAAGGGCGCCGTCGGGCAGCTGACCAAAGCGCTGGCGAACGAGTGGGCGCCTCACGGCATCAACGTCAATGCGATCGTCCCCGGATACCTGACCACCGAGATGACCCGTGCGCTGCGAGAAGACCCGGATCGCAACGCCGCGATCCTCGAGCGGATCCCGGCCGGGAGGTGGGGACGCCCCGAGGACCTCGGCGGGGCCGTCGTGTTCCTGGCGTCCCCCGCGTCCGACTACGTGCATGGCCACCTGCTGGCCGTTGACGGGGGATGGCTGGCGAGGTAAGGGCGGGCGATCCTATCCGACCTTCCAGCCCCAAGTTCGGAACGATTTCGCGTCATTGGCAATGCGCGGATCGGGATCTTCCCCGTCGACCAACTCGTAAATACTGGGCCCGGTGAAGTCGGCTGCCCGCAGCGCATCGGCGTAGGCCTTGAAATTCACCTCACCGCGGCCCACGGAGGTATGGGCGAAGCGGTCCCTCCAAGCGTCGCTGAGGTGCGCGAGCAGCAGCCGGCCGGCGACCGCGCGCACCCCCGCGGCGGGATCTTCATGGGGCAGGGAGTTGGCGCAGTCATAGGCGATGCCGAGGTGATCATCGTCGAGCTCATCGACGACCGTCCGCACCTCCGCCCCCTTCCGCATGAACCCAAACGGAAAGGTCTCGAGCGCCAGCCGGGCGCCCAGCTTCCTCGCCACCGGGAGCAGCCGCTCGAGCTGGCGGTTGAGAAGAGCGACGGCGTCTTCCTGGGGCATCGGGATCAGCGGATTGAGACGCCCGGGTCCCACCACCACCAGATCGACCTCCAGGTCGGCGGCGAGCTCGATCGTGGCTTCATATTCCTTGACGGCCGCCTCACGGAGCGCAGGGTTTGGGCTGATCAGATTCTGCTCGGCGGCGTTCACCGCCGCGCAGCGAAGATTCAGCGATTGGAGCAGGCGCCGGAGCGCCCAGCGCTCCAGGACCTCCGTGCCGGGCGTGAAGATGTGGGGCGGGGTGGTGGAAATCTCCACCAGCGTATATCCCGCTGCAGCGATGGCTCTGAGCGCGCCCTCCAAGGTCCGACGGTATAAATAGCCGTACGTGGTGACACCAAGTTCGAGGCCCATGCGCGCGTCGTTCGCGCCGCCGGCCGGGCGTTCCTCCCCACCTGGCGCCGGTGTGACAGTCGCCGGCGCGCCGGAGTGGCGCGGGCCGTTGAACTGCGGTGTCCCCACCGATACAATCTGAGCGACGATGAGCGCGCCCTTGGCAAACAAGGCGGCCGTGGTGACCGGGGCCACCCGGGGCATCGGCACAACGATCGCCACGCATCTCTCGGATCTCGGGGCCGCGGTCGCCATCGTCGGCCGGGATCGCGCGCGCGGCGAGGTGCTCGCCGGCCGCCTGCGCGCCGCGGGCCGCCGGGCCGAGTGCGTGCCGGCGGATCTCTCCAAGCCCGCGGAGGCCCGGCGGGTGGTCGAGGACACCCTCGCCGCCCTGGGACGCATCGACATCCTGGTGAACAACGCCGCGAGCCACGGCCGCCTCACCCGGGTGCTGGACGTGAGCCTGGACGAGTGGAGCGACGTGATCGGCACGAACCTGACCGGAACCTTCCTGGTCAGCCAGGCCGCGGCGCGCGCCATGGTCGCGCAGGGCGGCGGCGCCATCGTCAACCTGCTGGCGATCCAATCGCAGCTGCCCATCCCCGGCTACGGGCCCTACTGCGTCAGCAAGGGCGGTCTCGATGCGCTCACACGGGTCCTTGCCGTTGAGCTCGCGGGGACGGGCATCCGGGTCAACGGCATCGTGG